>DAORHS010000892.1:0-2006 GCA_035438165.1 Prosthecobacter sp. | reverse complement strand
CAGATCGCCAAAGCGACGAAGGAAGCCAAGCCTGATCTCGAAAAGAAGCGAGATGCACTGGCCGCCCGCATCAAAACCATCAATGGCGAAGTCGAGCACGCCAAGTTCTTCGCACCCATCGTGCCGAAGGCCTTCGCCGTGCATGATCGTGAAAAGCCCGCCGACATGCAGATCACCATTCGTGGCAATCCGTATGCGCTGGGCGACTCGGTGAAGCGCGACGTCATGCGCGTGGCCTCGTGGGGAAAAATGCCGCCGATTCCGGCAAATCAAAGCGGACGTGTGCAGCTTGCCGACTGGCTCGCTGACTCACGCAATCCGCTCACGGCCCGCGTCACGGTGAACCGCATCTGGCAGAAGCTCTTCGGCGAAGGTCTGGTGCGCAGTGTCGATTACTTTGGCGCTCGCGGTGAGGCTCCGACGCATCCCGAACTGCTCGATCATCTCGCTACTCGTTTCGTGAACGGCGGCTGGTCGCAGAAGCAGCTCATCCGAGCCATCGTGCTCAGCCGGGCTTATCGCATGAGCAGCGCGCACAACGCCCTCGCGATGAGCCAAGACCCGGAGAATCGCCTGCTCTGGCGGATGAATCGTCAACGGCTCGACGCGGAGGCGATTCGCGACTCCATGCTCGCCATCAGCGGCAAGCTGGCGCGTTCGGCAGGAGGAACGGCGCTGCCGCTGGAGTTCCCCGAGAACGTCACCAGCCTCAGCCCGAAGGCGGTGAATCCACCGGCCTTCAATCTCAAGAAGATGCGGCCCATCCAGGACTTCGAGCGCACGATCTACCTGCCCGTCATCCGCACCGCCGCACAACCCGGCTCCGCGAAACTGCGCGATGTCTTCGACTTCACCCAGCCCGCGCAAATCTCCGGTAAACGTGCCGAGACCGCCGTGCCCACGCAGGCATTGTTCCTTCTCAACAGCGACATGCTGCGCACTCGCGCGACCGAACTCGCCACCGATCTCACGCAGAGTGAATCGAACACAGGCGCACGGCTTGAAACGCTGTGGCTCCGTGTTCTTGGCCGCCCCATCAATTCCACCGAACGCGATGACGCCGTTCAGTTCCTCGAATCCGCGCCCGCCAAAACCGCCTGGATCGAGCTGAGCCACGCGTTATTCGCTTCAAACGAGTTTCTCCTCCGCCTGTGACCATGAACACGACCCCCGCATTCTCCCGCCGTTCCTGGCTGCAACGCGCCGCCACCGGCTTTGGCGCGCTTGCCTTGCACGATCTTTTGCAGGCTGCCAGCAGCCCGCTTGATGTGAAGGCACCGCGTTTTCCTGCCAAGGCGAAACGGGTGATCTTCCTCTTCATGTCCGGCGGGCCTTCGCAGCCGGATTTGTTCGATCCGAAGGAATACATCAAGCGCATGCATGGCAAGACCATCTCCGCGCCGGTTAACACGAACGAACTCCGTGTCGGCACGGACAAGTTTCTCGCGCTCGCCACACATGGCGAGGTGCGTCCGCGTGGACAGTCGGGAATGATGATCTCCGACCTGCTGCCGCACACCGCGACCATCGCCGATGAGATCAGTCTGCTGCGTGCCGTGCATTCGGACAACAACCAGCATCAGCCCGCCGCGCTGCAGTTTCACACCGGCGTCACGGCGGATGTGCGGCCGTCGATGGGCTCGTGGATCAGCTACGGCCTCGGCGCGGAGAACAGCAACCTGCCCAACTTCATCACCATTCATCCCGACAGCGACACGCGGCTCTACGGTGCCTCCTTCCTGCCTGCCGCGCATCAGGGCACGAAGGTCGTTATCCCGCAGGGCGACAAGCAATCGCCCATCGACTACCTCGCCGATGTCTCGGGCGATGCGAAGGCGCAACGTGCGCGCATCGACTTCACCCAGCGCATGAACCGCCGACTGCTGAAGGGTGCCGAGGTCGATGCGCGGATGGAAGGCATGATCGAGAGCATGGAGATCGCCTTCCGCATGCAAAGCGCCACGCCCGAGCTGGTGGACATTTCGAACGAATCCGAAGCGACGAAA
>DAORHS010000891.1:0-2007 GCA_035438165.1 Prosthecobacter sp. | reverse complement strand
CAAGCTGCGCTCGTAGGCGGCCAGCGCGGTGAGCGTCCACGCATTGGTGAAGGTGTTCCCCCATTCGCCACGACCGTTGCGGGATTGCAGGATGGAAACAGCGAGGTTTTCCGCGTCGGTGGTCAAACCAAGGTGCGTGTAGCAGATCAAACGCAGCGCCTTGTTCGCGCCATTGCCTGCCCAGTGGCTCCAGATCACCGGCGCAGGAGCGGGTGTGGTCGATTTGGCCTTCGTGTCGGCCTTGGACTTCGATTTGGCCTTGGAGGCGGCGACCTTGCCTTTGCTCTCCGTCTTCGGCGGAGCAGGAGGCGCGGGCGGCTTCCAGCCCAGGGTGTCCTTGATCTGCTGCTCGGGTGTGTTGCTCAGGCACATCGACAGCGCGAGGTAAAGGCGGGCAGTTTCCGGCAGCTTGTCGCGTTTGCCAAAGAGCAGGTTCTGATACGCTGGCTCGGGTTTTCCGGCCTTGGCGAGCGTGTAGAGCGCCAGGGCGGAGTCGGTGATGTTGTAGAGGTCCTTTTCCTCCTCCAGGCCGCGGAGCTTCTTCGAGAGGAACTCGACGAGCTTGTTGATGGCGTCGGCAGGAACATTCGCGCCTTGGTCGCGCGCACGCAGCAGCAGCAGTCCTCCGTAGGCGCTGCCCCAGAAGGACGGCTCCTGGCCGCCGGGCCAGTAGGCGAGGCCGCCTTCATCAGTCGTCATTTGCAGAAGCTTGTTCACCCCGGCCTGCACCACCTGCTGCGCCTTGCCGCCGCCGAGTTGATCCGGGAACAGCGGTTCGTATTTGCCAAGTGCCAGCCAGGGCATCGTCGAAGACGTCGTCTGCTCGACGCAGCCATACGGATAATGCAGCAGATAGTCGAGCGCGTCGCGGGCCTCGTAGAGACGGCTGTTGCTGATGCCGAGCGAGAGTTCGCCTTCGCCTTCGAGCAGCGCGGGATTCACGTCTTTGATGAGGTTTTCGACCGGTTCCTCGGCCTTGAGACGTGTGTAACTCACATAGCGCAGCTCGGGCACGGGATGATTCACGTCGAAGGTCGATTCGGTGCCGTCGCTGGCCTCGGCGGGCCAGTTCACACCGCGTGCGGTCCATTTCCATTTCGCGGTGCCAAGCTGCACAAATTGCACGGGGAAGGCGGTGGCGGCGGTTTCACCGGCTTTGATCTGAAGAATGACTTTCTGCTGCTTGGCGCTGCCGCCCATGTCGGGTTTGAGCGAAGCAGGAATGAAATCGCGCCTTTCCTGGATGAAGTCCGCTGTGGCATCGAGTTCGAGCACGACTTCCACGGCACCCGCATTCGGCGTGGTGTTGTGAACGACGGCCTTCACGAGGAACTCATCGCCCAAACGCGCGAACCGCGGCACAGCGGGCTCGATCATGAGCGGTTTGTTGATCTTGAAGGCGGATTCACCGCTGCCGAAACGATCCACGCCATGCGCGGCCACGGCCATGATGCGGTAGCGCGTGAGATTGTCCGGCGCGTTCACGCTGGTGGTCAGTTTGCCCTGGGCATCGGTGATGCCGGAGGCAAGCCAGAGCGGCGTGGCGATGAAGTTTTTACGAACCGTGATGTTCGGCGTGCCTGCGTCGCCATCGCCCCCACCGACCACGAATCCTTTGTTGCCGCGATCTCGCGCGGCGAGTTCTTCCGGCAGCAGATTGTCGAACGAGGTGAAGCTGTCGATCGCCAGCGGCAGTTCTTCGTGGAAAAATGCGGATGGATCCGGCGTCTCGTGCTTCATGAGGCTCAGCACCCCTTCATCGACGGCGTAGAGCGTCACATCGGCTCCGGAAACCGCCGCACCTTTCGCGTCGGTGATGGTGGTGGTGATGCTCACCGCTTCGGAGGGACGAACTTCATCGCGATCTGGCTTCACGGCGAGTTTCAGCTCCTTGGCATCTGACTCGACGGTGAGTGCGCAGTAACCGACGCGATACTCCGGCATCTTCACCTGCTTCGGACTGGCGGCGGCGCCGCGGATGACGATGACGGAGACGAACACATTTGG
>DAORHS010000890.1:0-2007 GCA_035438165.1 Prosthecobacter sp. | reverse complement strand
TGAAGAATTCCTTTTCCTTCTTGTCTGCTGCGCTGGTTTGGATGTCGGCCATGGTCGTAAGTGTTCGGGTTTCGTTAAGGGCGCGCAGGATGGGCCTGAATCGGTCTGGCGCAAGCATATTGCCTGCGCTTGCAAAAGCCTCCCGCGTGTGGTTTCTACGCGCCCCCATGTCTGCAAACCTCCTCATCCATCTTGACGGCAAGCTTGTCCCCGAATCCGAGGCGAAGATCTCCGTCTTCGACCACGGCCTGCTGTACGGGGACGGTGTGTTCGAGGGCATCCGCATTTACAATGGCCGCGTGTTCCGCCTGACGGAGCATCTGCACCGGCTCTACGATTGTGCCAAGGCGATCTGTCTTACGATGCCGATCTCGTTTGAGGAAATGGAGAAGGCCACCCTCGAAACCGTGGCCGCGAACAAGCTGCGCGACGGCTACATCCGCCTGGTGATCACACGCGGTGTCGGCTCGCTGGGGCTGAATCCCTACCAGTGCCCGAAGGCCGGCGTGATCATCATCGCCAGCAGCATCGCCCTGTATCCGATGGAGCGCTATGAGGAGGGGCTGAAACTGATCACCTGCGGCACTCGTCGTCCGAATTCCTCCGCATTGAGTCCACAGGTGAAGAGCCTGAACTACCTCAACAACATCATGGCCAAGATCGAGTGTCTGCAGGCCGGCTGTGACGAGGGCATCATGCTCAACGACCAGGGCTTTGTCTCCGAATGCACCGGCGACAACATCTTCATCGTGAAGAACGGCAAATTCACCACGCCGCCGATCTCCTCCGGCGCGCTCGACGGCATCACCCGTCGTGCGGTCATGGAGATCCTCGCGGAAATGGGCACGCCTTGCACGGAGGCGGTCATGACGCGCTTCGACATCTACACCGCCGACGAATGCTTCCTCACCGGCACCGCCGCCGAAGTCATCCCTGCCGTGCAGTATGACCGCCGCCCCATCGGCGACGGCACGCCCGGCAAGCTCACGCAGGAGGTGACAAAACGCTTCAAGGCGCTGGCCAACAGCACGGGCACCCCGGTGCCGTATGCGTGAACCCCGACCGGCTTTCGTCACCGATTTGAGCTGGAAAAAGGGCGCATCGTATGCAGCTTTCCGCCGCATGAACTCCGTTCGTCACATCACCGGCCTCTGGCGGCTGCTTCTGGTGCTGGGGCTGTCGTTGACCGGCATCAGCTGCACCACCTCGGAAAAAGAGGTGGTGGAGAATCCGCTGAACAGCCGTGCCTGGTGGAAGGGGGACGGAGTCGTGGGGAAGCCCCGGATCGTCATCAACCTCAGCACGCAGCGCGTGTTGTATTACAAGGGCGCGGAACTCGTGGGCGTCTCGCCGATTTCTTCGGGGCGTGAAAGCACCGGCACGGTGACGGGCACGTTCCGCATTCTGGACAAGGATCTGCATCATCGTTCCTCCCTCTTTGGCGCTTACGTGAACAAGGAAGGCGATGTGGTGCAGGGGGATGTGGACACGCGCAAGGATGCGCCGCCTGCGGGAACGCGTTACGTCGGTGCCAACATGCGCTACTTCATGCGCATCGTCGGCGGTATCGGCATGCATGAGGGCTACCTGCCCGGCTATCCGGCCTCTCATGGCTGCATCCGTCTTCCCACCAAGATGGCCGCCATTTTTTTTCGGGAGACTCCGGAAGGGACGCCGGTGCAGATCATCGGTCATAGCTCGCTGGCGGCCACGGAGGCCGAGATTCCGATCGGGGTGGAGGAGATCGACACGCCGCCGGAGGAGGAGAAAAAGAAGGCCAGGACTGAAACCGTGGTGGCAGTGCAGACTCCTGGTCAAGGGCTCACGGTGCGCCGGGCCATCGTGGCGGATGCCGAACCCAAAAGCTCCTTCGGATCACTGTTCAACTGGGGCCGGCGCGTCCCTCCTGGCGCCACGATCTATCTGGATCAAAACTCCCCGCCCAACGCCAGATACAAGCCGGCGCGGTTCCGCAGCCGCTGAGCTTTGACGCTGGTCAGGGTGCTG
>DAORHS010000889.1:0-2014 GCA_035438165.1 Prosthecobacter sp. | reverse complement strand
GGCGGTGCTGAGGCCGAGGTCGTGCAGGATTTTCTTCAGGGAGTGGAAGACTTCTGCGCCGTAGCGAAGCGCCTCGGAGAAGGTCGGAGCGCCTTTCGGCATGATCATGAACTCCTGGAAGTCGATCGGTGCATCGGAATGCGCACCACCATTGATGATGTTCATCATCGGCACCGGCAGCACCTTGGCGTTCGGGCCGCCGATGTATTTGTAGAATGGCATGCCGAGGGTGGCTGCTGCCGCCTTGGCGGCGGCGAGCGAGACGCCGAGGATCGCATTGGCACCGCACTTGGACTTCGTTTTCGTGCCATCGACTTCGAGCATCGCCTTGTCGATTCCAACCTGATCAGAGGCATCGGCGCCGATGAGAGCGTCAGCGAGTTCATTGTTCACGGCATCGACGGCCTTGAGCACGCCTTTTCCGAGGAAACGCTTCTTGTCGCCATCACGAAGCTCAAGGGCTTCGTGTTCGCCGGTGCTCGCTCCGCTTGGGACTGCGGCGCGGCCCATGGCACCGCCTTCGATGTAAACATCCACCTCAACGGTGGGGTTTCCGCGCGAGTCGATGATTTCGCGTCCGATGACGCGTGCGATGGTGAGTTCGTCCATTAGAATAGATTATTTAAGTTTTGCTAATTAATTGGGATTTTTCAAGAGGGTTTCCAGAAATCTCCGAGGACCGGCTTCATACACGGATGCGGGAGCCGCTCAAACGGTAGTTTTGAGCGTGAAGCAGGACACGAGCCATGATCAAGGATGAGACGAGGCTGGCGAACCCTGCATCATGCCCTATCAGTGAATGTTTCCCCCTCAGAGGGTTCAGCCAAACAACTCGGTAACTGGCCTGCCTTTGTCCGTCACGGTGAAGGGACGTTTGCTCGGGCTGTAGAGCACCTGATCAAGCGGAATTCCGAGGGCGTAGGCAATGGTGGCGTTGAAGTCAGGGATCGTCACGACGTTCTCGACCGCTTTGTGGCCGATTTCGTCGGTGGCACCATAAACCTGACCGCCGCGGATCCCTCCACCGGCCATGAGGCAGGTGAAACCGGGGGCGTGGTGATCGCGGCCGTCATTGGCGTTGATTTCGGGGGTGCGGCCAAACTCGGTGGCCAATACGACGAGGGTGTCCTGCAGCATGCCTCGGGACTGCAGATCCTGCAGCAGGGCGCTGAGTGCGGAATCGAGTTCCTCGCAGAGTTCAGGAACGCGGGTGAAATTAGCATTGTGGGTGTCCCAACTGCCGAAGGAGACTTCCACGAACCGCACCCCGTGTTCGACGAGGCGGCGGGCGAGCAGACAGCCCTGACCGAAGCGGTCGGTGCCGTATTTGCCGCGCAGCGCGTCAGGCTCGGCACTGAGGTCGAATGCCTTGAGTTCCTCACTCTTCATCATCTTGAGGGCATCATCATACATGTCCGCATAGGCACGGACGTTTTTGACATCATAGGTTTCAGCGAACTTTCGATCGAGCTGCCTGGCGGTGTTGAGGCGGCTGTTGAAGCGTTCTTCCGTGAACCACTGGTTGGTTTTGACGTTGTTGATGCCGCTTTCGGGATCGTTGATCATCAGCGGGGCGAAACGGCTTTCAAAAAAGCCGGCGCCCGGATGGCGGCTGTCATTGCCGATCATGACGCTGCCAGGAAGCGTCGGATTGCCCCGGCCTTGGAACTTTTGCAGCCACGCCCCCATGGAGGGATGACGGATGCTGCTGCGCAGCGTGTAGCTGGTGTGCTGATAGTAGCTGCCCTGCTCATGTGCCCCCTGCGTGGAGACCATGCTGCGGATGACGGCCAACTTGTCCATCTGCCGGGCGAGGAGCGGTATGTTGTTGGAGACGCGGATGCCGTCCACATTGGAGTTGATCACCTTGGTGAGTCCCATGATGTCGATCTGCTCCGGTTTGGGGTCGAAGGTGTCGAGATGGCTCATCCCGCCATTCATGTAGAGATAAATGACGTTGCGCGCGGTGGCCGCCTGCTTCAGCGGCGAAGCGCCCTGCCCTGGGGCGGCAAGC
>DAORHS010000888.1:0-2027 GCA_035438165.1 Prosthecobacter sp. | reverse complement strand
TGCTCATGAGCGCATTGCGAGACGGCGAACACACGGCCTGGTTGCAGAAGGCCTTCTCAAACAGCACGCCGCGTTTCGCGAGACGGTCGATGTTCGGCGATTTGACGACCGTGTCGCCATAGCAGCCGAGCAGCGGCTTCAAATCATCCACGCAGATGAGCAGTACGTTCGGTTTGGCCGCCGCGAAGAGCGCAGGGCATAGAGCGAAGAGGAGGAGGGTGAGGCGGAGCATGGGCGGTGGGAAACGCGGGTGCTTTGGGCATCTTGCGCAGACGTTGCCGCAGTCATTTCCCACGAAGTGCCCGTCGGCGGAACAGATCCACGATCGCACCGCAGATGAGCAGCAGGCCGAAGATGCCGCTGAGACCGGCGAACCCCAGCGTGAAGCGGGAGGCAATGTCGTAGGGCACCATGCGGGCGAGCCGCTGCATCGGCGTGGCGGAAAGAAGCTCGCGCGGCGGCCCGTCAGGCGCGGTGAGCACGGCCCACCCGAGAAAAACGCCGAAGGCGATGAAGCCGAGACCGAGCCAGAAAACGAGCGCGGTGCTGGCTTCGCTGGAGTTTTTGTGTGCTGGTTTCACGGCGGCGGTGAATGGAGCAGGGCATCGCGATGTGATCAGCCATCAAGATCCTGGAAGGACTGAATGGTCCAGCCTCCAGGGCCGAGAACGAGCGTGTAGCTGCGAACCGCGCCGGCGTCCTTGGGGCCGACGATGACGGTGGCCTGGCGGCCGTTGTTGAATTTTTCGAGGACCACAACGGTTTCAGGTTTGGCGTTCTGGGCGGTGACGCGGACCTCGATGCGGGTGGGCGTGGAGTTGGGCGAGCCGACGCGGATGTTGCCTTTGGTAAGCCGGTGCGCCTCGTCGAGAAAGTGAATGTAGGCCACTTCGACCGGTGGGGTGCCGTTGTCATCAAAGGCACCGACGGGATCGGCGAGAATCGCGGGTTTGTCGGGCGGAGCCGGGATCGCGGCTGTGTTCTTTGGCTCACCGTCCGTTTTCCTGAGCCTTTCAAACACCACAGCGCCCACCACACCGAGAATCAGGGCCATGAGAATGATGGCGATCATCAGCAGGCTTTTGAACGGCAGCTTGGCCGTTGCGGGCGGGAGAGGCGTCGCAGTCGGCACAGGGGTGGGCGCGGATGGAGCGGGGGATGGCTGTGCCTGTTCCGCGACGATGCGATGACCGCATTGGTCGCAAAACGCGTTGCCGGGCGTGAGCGGTGCGCCGCAGTTGGCGCAGAAGGCTGGCTTGGAGTCGGACATGATCAGGAAACGGGCGCGCCACAGTGACCGCAGAATTTGGAGGAGGCTTTGGCGAGCGGTTTGCCGCATTGCTTGCAGACAGGCACGGTGGCGGCAGGGGCCGGAGCCGGTGGTTGAGGAAGCGGCGGCGGTTTGACAGCAGACGGGGCAGCGGCATGCGTGAAGGACGAGTCCGCATGCACGGGTGTGCCGCAGGTGGGACAAACCTCCGCATCCGCGGCAAAACGAGCGCCGCAGACGATGCAGGTCTGTTTGGCGGAAGGAGCCGGTGCGGATGCAGCAGCGGCAGGCGGCTCTGCGGTGACGGGACCGATGCGCAGCAGTTCCTCCAGCAGCTTGCGTGTGTCGTTGAGCGTGAGAGTGGCGAGGGCGCTTTCCTTGCCGCCCACGTCGAGCAGATGCAGGTCATGTGGCGAGCGAACCAGCAGAACGGCCTCATGGGTCTCGATGTCCGCGTCGTTCTGACTGGTGAAGCGCAGGCCGATTTTGGTGAGGTGATGCCTGAAGGCCGCGGCGAAGGCGAATCCGTTTGTCGTCAGCTTGTAGTCACCGCCTTGCGGCGTTTGGAAGCTGCCGCGACGCGAGATCGGCTGACGGCCAACGCTCAAGAACGGTGGGGGTCGGCGCGCCAGTGGGCGGGCCGACCCGGTGTGTCTGTTTTTTTCCTGAGGAGATGGTGATGCAATCCCGGTGCATTCAACAGGCGCCCGAGCTGCGGGTGCCGTGGTGGATCGACGGCGAAGGGCGCAGCATGGCA
>DAORHS010000887.1:0-2029 GCA_035438165.1 Prosthecobacter sp. | reverse complement strand
CCATTGATCGGGGAAGCGTTGCATATCCCAGGCGGCTTTGATATGTGCACCCACATTGTACCGGGCGATGGCCAGTTTTTCAAACTGTTTCTTTGCGGGATTATTATAAAATACAAGGATCGTGGTCCGACGGGCCGATAACCACTCAGCGGGCAGCATGGTCTTCAGCACCGGATCCTCATTGTATTCGCGGCTGATCAGCACCCACATATCCGTTTTATTTTTTTCCATCAGTGCCGGCAGCAGATTATTCAGCCGGTCGCCCATCAGTTCGTCCATAACGCGGGCCTGTTCACGAAGAGACAGTACTTGTGCGGATAACTGTAAACCTGAAAAAAACAAAATGGAAAAAAGGATCTTTCTGAACATACGGTCAATTTGATCCTAAAATAATAAAGAAAGCTCAGGCCACGGTTTTTTGTTTGCCTTTCTCCAGAGCAATGATCGCGCCGCTGCCAATGATACAAAAAATACCCGCCCAGCTGAACCAGTCGGGGAAGGGATCATTCAGTAGTAGACCGATGAACACCCAGCTCACGCGCACCATATCCCTCGCCACAGCGGACGGTCTTCTCAAAGAACTCGAGTTTCACCCCATCGCACTGCCTGGAGGCGGTCTGCTGGTCAGCATTCAGGATGCGACAGAACATACACGGCACGAAGAGCAGCTCCGAAGCATGGAGGCCAAGCTTCGCACGCTGTTGCAGGGCAGCCCGGTCGCCATCATTCTCACCGACAAGGCGGGCGTTATCTTTGAAGTCAATCAGCATGCCGAATTGCTGCTTGGGCAGGCCAAATCCGAACTGCGCCGCTATCCGCTCGATGCGTGGCTGGATCCTGACAGCGCCTCCGCGCGACGTGATGCCTTGCGTGCTTTGCAAAGCAGCGGCAGGCAGGCCGAGGCGCTCGGTGTCCACATCAAGCGCGTGGATGGCACGCTCTCCAGCGCCATCCTGCACCTCGCGGCGGTTCCCGATGCGCAGGGCGAAACGCATTGCACCATTCATTACCTGCAGGAGGTCACGGCGCCTGAAATCGTTCAGATGCCGGCCTCCGTACCGCTCACATCGTCCGGTGCGCAGACGTCTGCATCCATCGTCGGGCAGACGAGCGCCCTGCTGCTCACCACGGATGCCAACGGTCGCATCCGCACCTGGACCGACCACGCACGGCAGGTGTTTGATCTCGATGCAGCGGTCGTCGCGGGCCGGCCCTTGCATCAGCTTTTCCGTCCGTCCGATGCCACAGGATTCTTTGCGGATCTTGCCCAGCAGGCCGCCAATCCGCAGAGTGTGATCGCGCACCCGTTCTTCGGCGGCAATGGCAGACGTGGCGAGGCAAGGTTAAGCGTCGCTGTACTCGAAGATGGTGGCTTTGAACTCACATCGCACTTCGTCTCCGAGGTCGAGGCACCGGTGGATGAGCCGCATCCCGCGCTGGCGTTAAAGGCGGCTGTACCGCTTGCCTTCCAGGTCGTGTCTCCCTCGAGCCAGCGCTGGCCCGTCGTCGATCTCGAGCGTGAAAAGCTCCTGCTCACTGAGACACACCATCGCATTAAGAACCACCTCCAGATCATCTCCAGCCTGCTGAACATGCAGATCAACGGCGTGAGCGATCAGGACGCACGCAACGCCCTGCGCTCCAGCCAGAACCGCGTGCGCGCCATTGCCGCCCTGCATCAGCATCTGTATCAGGTCGCGCTCGGAAAGGGGGACACCTTCGGTGATTTCACCTGTGATCTCGTCGCCCACCTGCGTGAATGCTATGAGGTCCACGCAGACCAGATCGCCGTGCGGTTGGAAATCCAGGAGGGCCCCATCGAGCAGGAGTGGCTCATGCCGCTCGCCCTTACGCTGAATGAAGCCCTCTCCAACTGTTTCGAGCATGCCTATCCGCATGGGCGTCAGGGGCAGATCATGGCCAGACTGAGCTACACCCAGGGCAGCGGAGAGCTCGTCATCAAGGACGACGGCATTGGGCTGCCGCCGGATTTTCATCCCGGCGAAGGCAGCAGTCTGGGCCTCAAAAT
>DAORHS010000886.1:0-2033 GCA_035438165.1 Prosthecobacter sp. | reverse complement strand
TCTGCGGCGGGGCGTTTGTCGGGCTCGACAAAATCATGGAGCGCCGCCGGGGGACCAAGACGATGGGATTCTTCAACGCACACGCAGCGAAGCATCAGGACGCCAAAGTCAGTTCTGAAGTGGAGCCGGAAGATCTGCTTGCCTTTGGCATGATTCCAGAATTCATCGGACGACTGCCGGTGGTCTGCTCCCTGGAGGCGCTCACCGAGCAGGAGCTCATGCGTGTGCTCACCGAACCCAAGAACGCCCTGATCAAGCAGTATGCGAAGCTCATGAACATGGATGGCGTGGAACTTTCGATCACGCGTGACGCCATGCTCGCCATGTCCAAGGAGGCCGTGACACGGGGCACCGGGGCGCGTGGCCTGCGCAGCATCTTCGAGCGCATCATGCTGGACGTCATGTACGACGTGCCCAGCCGCTTGGATGTGCGCGGCGTCACGATCAACGAAGGGGTCGTCAAAGGCGAGCGTTCGGCCATGCTGCGCAAGCGCGTCGAACGCAAGGCGGCGTAGGATTTGTTACAAAGCCGGGGCGAAAATTCTGCTGGAGCTTTGGCGTCACCGCACGTCATAATGCGCTTCATCATGCCCACGAGCCCCCGCACCTCCTCCCGTCGCCATTTTCTTCAGCTCGCCACCGCTGCGGTCGCCGCCGCCGGTTCGCGGCATGCCCTCGCCGCCGCCAAGGAGCCGCCGTTCAAAATCTCGCTCGCCGAGTGGTCCTTGAACAAGGGCATCTTTGGCAAAGGCAGCGCGGAGCGTCATGAACATCTCGACTTTGCCAGGATCGCCCGCAGTCTCGGCATCGACGGCATCGAGTACGTCAACCAGATGTTCTTCGACAAGGCCACGGACGCCGCCTACCTCGCCGAAATGAAAAAGCGCCAGGAAGGCGAGGGCGTCACAGGGCTGCTCATCATGTGCGATCGCGAAGGCAATCTCGGCGATCCCGATGAGGCGAAGCGTGCAAAGACCGTCGAGAACCATCTGAAGTGGCTCGATGCCGCCGCCACGCTCGGCTGCCACAGCATTCGCGTGAACGCCGCCAGCGATCCGAAATTGAGCTGGGAGGAACAGATGAAGCTCGCGGCGGACGGCCTGCATCGTCTCTGTGTTGAAGGCGACAAGCGCGGTCTGTTTGTCGTGGTGGAGAACCACGGCGGGTTGTCGAGCAACGGGCTTTGGCTCACCGGTGTCATGAAGGCGGCGGATCATCCGCGTGTCGGCATCCTTCCCGATTTCGGCAACTTCTACACCGACCGCAACAAGGGGGAGCTCTACAATCCCTACAAAGGGCTGCGTGAGTTCATGCCTTGGGTGAAGAAGGGCATGAGCGCCAAGGCCTATGACTGGGACACAGGCGCTGGCAAGTTTTACACGGAAGACCGTCGCGAAGGACGCGAGATGACGCTCGATTTTGAGCGCCTCATCAACATTGTCGTCAAGGCCGGCTACAACGGCTACATCGGCATCGAGTACGAAGGCGACAAACACACCGAAATCGAAGGCATCAAGCGCACCAAGCAGGCGCTCGATGAGATCAAGGCGATGCTCTGATTTTTCCAACCGCTCACTCCACCCGCACACCCTCCACGCCATGAACAACGACGACTCATCCGCTCCTTCTGCCACAACGGAATCCATCCTCTGGTCCGGTCACACCTCCCAGTGGGTTCATTTCTGGTATTACTTCTTGTGCGTGCTGCTCGCCGCAGGCATCGCCGTGGCGGCCACTATTCTGGCACTGCCCACCGGCGCACTGAGTTATGTGGCGCTGGTCATCCCAGCCGTCATGTGGCTGGTCCGCTGGTGGATCACGAAATGCACCTTCTATGAGCTGACGAGCCAGCGTCTGCGCATCCGCTCCGGCATCTTGAACAAAAAGGTGGACGAACTGGAGCTCTTCCGCGTGAAGGATTACAGCATGGAGCAGCCTTTCCTGCTGCGACTCGTGGGTCTTGGCAATCTCACCATGATCACCTCCGATGCCACGTCTCCCACGGTGGCCATTCGTGCGATTCCGGGCTTCGA
>DAORHS010000885.1:0-2049 GCA_035438165.1 Prosthecobacter sp. | reverse complement strand
GCACGGCTTCGCTGGGCGGGATGCGGTCTTTGACGCTGTGGTGTTCGTAGAAGTACTCGGTGCGCCAGTCCTGCGGCGTCTTGCCTTCGAGCAGCGGTTTCAAACTGCGGCCCTGCATCGCTTTCGGCACCGGAATGCCGGCCAGATCGAGCATGGTTGGCGCGAGATCGACGTTCAGCGCCATCGCATCCACGGTTTGGCCGCGACGTTCCGGCAGGCGCGGGTCGCGAATGATGAGCGGCACGCGGAGGTCTTCCTCATAGGCGTACCACTTGTCCGCCATGCCTCGGTCGGCCAGCGCGTAGCCGTTGTCGGCGGTGAAGATGATGATCGTGTTCTCCAGCAGCTTCTGCTGCTCCAGCGTCTCCAGGATGCGGCCGATCTCACGATCCACGCCGGTGATGAGGCGGTAGTAGTCATGCAGGATGTCCTGCGCCTTCTGCGGTTCATCGAAGCGCCACTCCCAGCGGCGGCGACCCTCGCTCTTCTGCACGAATTCCGGCAGGCGCTTGAAGGCCTCGTCCGTCGCGAGCTTCGACAGCGGGATCGGAATGCCGTCGTAGAGCCCTTCATCGCGTGAGTCCGGCTCATACTCGCGTTTTTCATGATCGCGGGCATGCACGGCGTTGAAGCTGATGCTGAGCGAGAACGGCTTGTCCTTCGGCGCGGTGGTCAGAAACGTCAGCGTATCATTGCCCATCTTCGCGGTCTTGTGGGTGCGCGTGGGATCGTCCGGCTCGATGAAAAAACGTCCTGCCTGCCCTGGTTCGCCGCGCCAGAAGTCGAAGCTGGCCCCGCGTGCCTTCGTCACCTGCACATTGCCCACGCCATACTTGCCGACGAAGCCGGTGAAATAGCCCGCGTCGCGGAATCGTGCCGGATACGTGTCCTTCCACGCTTCGTCGCTGATGCCTTTGGCAAAGTCTTCGATGCCGTGCCGCCGCATCCACTGGCCGGTGAGCGCCGTGGCTCGGCTGACGGAGCAGATCGAGGTGGTGACGAACATGTTCTTGAACAAAACGCCCTCCTTGGCGAGGCGGTCGATGTTCGGTGTCTGCACGATCTTGTCCCCCATGCAGCCGAGCGCGTTGTGTCGAAGATCATCGACGAGGAGGAAGACGACGTTCGGTTTGTCAGCAGCCGCGTTGGCAAAGGTTGTGAGAAGAAGGATGGAAAACAGACAGGGGAGCTTCATGACGGCATTGGAACGCGAACAGAAGCCGGATCAACCATGGAAGAGCTGAAAATGGAAAAAGGAGAATGGAAAAGGGGCTGAGGCGCGGTTGTCTGAGTTCCTCCTCAGGCCTTTTCACCCTTTTCAGTTTTCCATTCTCCATTCCTCCATCTTCTAGTCCGCAAGCTCCCGCCTTCCCCCGACGTTTTTCTTTGTCGCATGGACCCCTTCCTCGATTTTCACCGCGCCCAGACCCGACGTCAGTTCTTCGGCCAGACCGGCCTGCGGGCGGGCAGCATTGCGCTCGCCTCCATGTTGGGAGAGCGCTTGGCCAGTGCTGATTCGTCGCTGGTGCAGCAGCCGCTGCCCGGACTGCCGCATTTCGCGCCGAAGGCGAAGCGCATCATTTACCTGCACATGAATGGTGCGCCGTCGCAGCTCGACCTGTGGGACCACAAGCCGCAGCTCCAGCAGCATTACGACAAGGATCTGCCCGACAGCATTCGCAACGGCCAGCGCATCACGACCATGACCAGCGGCCAGGCGCGCTTCCCCGTGGCGCCGAGCATGTTCAAATTCACGCAGCATGGCCAATGCGGCCGCTATGTGAGCGAGCTGCTGCCGCACACGGCGAAGATCGTCGATGAAATCGCGGTCATCAAAAGCGTTCACACCAGTGCCATCAATCACGATCCGGCCTGCACCTTCGTCATGACCGGCAGTGAGGTGCCGGGCAAGCCGAGCATCGGCTCCTGGCTCTCCTACGGCCTCGGCAGCCTCAGCAATGACCTGCCCTCATTCGTGGTCTTCACGCCGACCTTCCCTGCCGCCAGCCAGGCGCAGGCGCTCTTCACGCGCATGTGGAGCAGCGGCTT
>DAORHS010000884.1:0-2050 GCA_035438165.1 Prosthecobacter sp. | reverse complement strand
GTCACGGAAAGTCAGATCGAAGGCACTGTTGGCCTTTTCGGACTGGTGGAAGAGCTTCGCCTGCTCCTGGCGGCCCTGCAGCGTTGCCAAAATGACGCCGAGGTCGTTGAGGCCCCATTTCATCGTGATCTTCTGCTCCCAGTCGAACTGCTTCTCGCCGCTCTGCGTCGCCGCATCGACGAAGACGGCTCCTTTCGCACGGTTCAGTTCAAAACGAATCACGCCGCCGTTGCCGCGGCCGTTCGGTTTGTAAATGGCATACTCGGCGGATGGCTTTGCGTTGGTGGAAGGCGAGGAGCTGGCGGTCGATTTGGCGTTCATGGCGATGGAGGCTAAAACAGCCGTCTGATCCGGGTAAAGCCTGAAATGCCGTATCCGACACAACCTTTGCTGAGATGTCGGCGCAAAGCAGGACGTTACCCGAAGCTCGCATGAGATACCTCGCTGCCCTCCTTCTCCTTTCGTCATTCTGCATTCGTCATTCTGCATTTTCAGCTCAGCCGAACGTCCTGTTCATCCTCGCCGACGATCTCGGCTGGGCGGATACGACACTCTACGGTCACACGAAATTCTACAAGACGCCGAATGTCGAGCGGCTCGCAAAGCGCGGCATGACGTTCATGCGGGCATATTCGGCCAGTCCGCTGTGCTCGCCCACGCGATCGGCCATTCTCACCGGACTGAGCCCCGCACGCACCGGCATCACCACGCCGAACTGCCACATGCCGCAGGTCATCTTGGAGGCGAAAACAGGAACGAAGGCGCCGTCGGATCAAAAGGCGATCCAGCCGACACCGCCGACGCGGTTGAAGTCGGAGTATCGCACGCTGGCGGAGACGCTGAAGGACGCGGGCTATGCCACCGGCCATTTCGGCAAGTGGCATCTCGGGCCGGAGCCGTATTCGCCGTTGCAGCAGGGATTCGATGTCGATATGCCGCATCATCCGGGGCCGGGACCCGCGGGCAGCTACGTCGCGCCATGGAAGTTTGCCAACTTCGATCATGATCCGGACATCCCGGACGAACACATCGAGGATCGCATGGCGAAGGAAGCGGTGGCCTTCATGGAAAAGCACAAGGACGACCCCTTCTTCCTCAACTACTGGATGTTCAGCGTGCATGCGCCTTTTGATGCGAAGAAGGCGCTCATCGAAAAATATCGCACCAAGGTGGATCCGAACGATCTGCAGCGCAGCCCGACCTACGCCGCGATGATTGAGAGCATGGACGACGCCATCGGCACGCTGATCGACACGCTCGACCGCCTCAAGATCGCCGACCACACGATCATCATCTTCACCTCCGACAACGGCGGCAACATGTACAACGAAGTCGATGCCACCACGCCTACCAGCAACCGCCCGCTGCGCGGCGGCAAGGCCACCATGTTCGAAGGGGGCGTGCGCATGCCCTGCATCATCGCCTGGCCGGGCATCACGAAGGCCAGAACCCGCAGCGACGCGTTGGTGCAAAGCGAGGACTACTATCCCACGCTGCTCGAAGCGCTTTCATTGAAGCCCACCGAAGGCCAGCGCTTCGACGGCGCAAGCATCCTTCCCGCGCTCAAAGGCGACACACTCGCGGGCAAGGCCGTCTTCCAATACTTCCCGCACGCGCCCGGCGTGCCCGACTGGCTCCCGCCCGCCGTCTCTGTGCATCGCGACGACTGGAAGCTCATTCGCATCTTCCACGGCGGCGAAAACGGCGCGCACCGCTACATGCTCTTCAATTTGCGCGATGATCTCGGCGAGAAGAACAATCTCGCTGCCAAGAAACCCGAACTCGTGACCGAACTCGATGCATTGATCGACCAATTTCTCGCCGACACGCATGCCGTCGTTCCCGTGCCGAATCCTGCCTTTGATCCGTCGAAGTATCACCCCGAACTCGAGGGCAAGGCCAAACTCAAGGCCGAAGGCAAAGCAAAGGCACCTGCGAAAGGCAAGGCGAAGGCCAAAGACGACGGCGATCCCGCCCTGCAAGGCTGGAAGGCACGCGATTGCAAAGCTGCGGTCAAAGACGGCATCCTGAACATCACCAGCATCGGCAG
>DAORHS010000883.1:0-2060 GCA_035438165.1 Prosthecobacter sp. | reverse complement strand
CCTACAATCGAGGGCGACCGAGTTTCCTCGGTGTGGCGCACGCGCCCTTCATGCCCTTGGAGCGTGGGAAAGAAGACATGTCGCTCAATGGTGTGACGCTGGAGCGCCTGGGCGATCGTCGTGGACTGCTCTCTGCTTTTGACTCGTTCCGACGCGAGACCGATGCCTCGGGCACGATGGCTGGGATCGATGTCTTCCGGCAGCAGGCCTACGGCATTCTCACTTCATCTCGACTTGTCGATGCGCTCGATCTTTCTAAGGAGTCGCCAAAAGTCCGTGAGCGCTATGGCAAAGGCACCGAAAAGATTCAGGGCGATGCCGCGCCGCGACTGAATGAGCAGTTTTTGCTCGCACGCCGACTCGTCGAGGCCGGCGTGCGTGTGGTGACGCTCAGCTACAGCTTCTGGGACTGGCACGGGCAGAACTTCAAGAACGCGCAGGAAAACTTGCCCGACTTCGATCAAGCGATCACCGCGCTCGTGCAGGACTTGCATGAGCGTGGCATGGACAAAGACGTGACCGTGCTCGCCTGGGGCGAGTTTGGCCGCACGCCGCGCGTGAATGACAAAGGCGGGCGCGATCACTGGCCGAACGTGTCCTGCGCCTTGCTCGCTGGTGGCGGCATGCGGAATGGACAGGTCATCGGCGCCACCGACCGCCTCGGAGGCGAGGCCTCGGGTCGCCCGGTGCATTTCCAGGAGATCTTCGCCACGCTCTACCACAACCTTGGCATCAATCCACATACCAGCACGGTGTCCGACTTCTCCGGTCGTCCGCATTATCTGGTCGATAACGAATTCCAGTCGATCAAGGAGCTGGCGTAACTCCATGTCCCCCTTCGAATACCACCTCACCCAAACGCGCCGCGATTTCCTGGCGACGAGTTCGTGCGGGCTCGGGACGCTGGCTTTGGCGTCGCTGCTGAAGCAGGATGGCTTGCTGGCGGAGGAGGCGAGCCTTCCGGCGAATCCGCTTTCCACTCGGGTGTCGCATTTCGCACCGAAGGCGGAGCGCTGCATCTTCATCTTCCTCGAAGGCGGACCGTCGCAGATGGACCTCTTTGATCCAAAGCCGCTGCTGAACAAATACGACGGCCAGCCACTGCCCGATTCCATCGTGGGCGATGCGAAGTTCGCCTTCCTGCAAAAGGACACTGCCACGGTGATGGGCACGAAGCGTGTCTTCAAAAAGCACGGCCAGTGTGGCATGGAGATCAGCGATCTGCTGCCGCACATCGCCACCTGTGCCGACGACATCGCTTTGATCCGCTCGATGCACACGACGCAGTTCAACCACCTCCCGGGACAGCTCATGCTGAACTGCGGCGCGGCCCTGCTCGGACGCCCGAGCGTCGGCTCTTGGGTGACCTACGGCCTCGGCAATGCCTCGCAGGAGCTGCCCTCGTATGTCGTCATGGTCAGCAAAGGACGCGGGCTGCCGGGCGGCAGTTCGACGTGGTCGAGCGGCTTTCTGCCGTCGTCCTACGGCGGCGTGATGTTTCGCAACGGAGCCTCGCCCATTTTGAACCTGAACAACCCCGAGGGCATCACTCCGGAGATGCAATCCGCCAGCGTCCGTGCGCTGAACGACCTCAACCGCCTGCAGCACAAGCACATCGGCGACCCCGAGATCGCCGCGCGCATCAGCAGCTACGAGCTGGCCTTTCGCATGCAAAGCGCCGCGCCGGAACTGGTCGATCTCAGCAGCGAATCGCAGGCCACGCTCGATGCCTACGGCATCAACCGCATCGAGCCGCCGATCAAGAGCAACCTCGGCGGCATCGGCAATTTCCAAACCTTCTCGCGTCACTGCCTGCAGGCGCGACGCATGGTCGAGCGCGGCGTGCGCTTTGTGAACATCATCCACGCCTCGTGGGACCATCACAGCGCGCTCGATCCGCAGCTCGCGCACAATTGCCAGATGGTCGATCAACCCATCGCCGCGCTGCTGAAGGACCTGAAACAGCGCGGCCTGCTCGACACCACACTCGTCGTGTGGGGCAGCGAGTTCGGCCGCACCGCGCTCGGTGAGAACCGCAAGGGCTTCAAGAAAGTCACCGG
>DAORHS010000882.1:0-2062 GCA_035438165.1 Prosthecobacter sp. | reverse complement strand
GATCGTATGCGGCAGGATGAAGTGATCGATGTCGATGAAGGTGCCCGAGATCAGCAGGCTCATGAACACCCACAGGCAAAGCACCTGCGGCCCCCACAGGTGGATGAAGGGCCAGGGGTCCGTGGTGGAGTAGTCACCACTGACTTTCAGAAACACGAGGTAGAACATCACGCCGGTGAGCAACTCCACCATGAAGTAACGGATGGAAATCTTCCCGCCGCAGTTCGCGCATTTCCCGCGCAGCAGCAGCCAGCTCAGCAGCGGAATGTTCTGCCACATGGGGATCTGATACTTGCAGGAGGGGCAGAAGCTGCGCTTCGGATTGTTCACCGAGATGCCCAGCGGCAGGCGGTAGATGACCACATTTAGGAACGAGCCGATGCCCGCGCCCATGTAGAAGGCCAGGAGGTGCAGCAGGGTGTTGAGAATTTGAAAGCGCATGAAGGATGGCGGAATTTGCAAACTTGGCCTGCCGTGCGTGAGTACGGAAGCAAAAACTCCGCATGACCTCAGATTCCTGGCGCAGCCTGCGCATCGCCCTTCTCGTCTTCGCCATCGTCCGCACCTCCTGCGCCACCCAGGAGCAGCGGCGCAGTGCGCTGGTGCCCAGCCGCTCCATTGAGCTGGCCCAAAAATTCGATCTTGTCGATGTGCGTGCCACCATCCCAGACATCGCCATCGATCTGCGTTATGCCACGCCTGACAACGTCACCGGTCATGCCATCTACCCGCCGCACATGCCCTGTCTGCTGCGCCTCGAGACTGCCGAGAAACTGAAGAAGGCTCAGGCGCTGCTTCGCGCCCGGGGCTACGGCCTGCGCATCTGGGATGCCTACCGCACCCCGGAAGCCCAGGAAACGCTGCACAAACATGGCGGCAGCACCGGCATGTATCTCTCGCCGACCACCGGCTGGAGCCGGCACTGCGGCGGCATCGCCGTGGATCTCACGCTCGTCGATGCCCAGGGCCGGGAACAGCGCATGCCCACCTACTTTGACCAGGACTTCGAACACGCCAGCCATCACTACAGCGGTGGTGATCCTGTGGTGGAGCAGAACCTTCAATTCCTCAAGGACGCCATGAAAGAGGCCGGCTTCACGCAGTTGGAGTCCGAGTGGTGGCATTTCGACGACGGTGATTTCATCACCAACCCCCAGCCCATCATCTATGGCTGGGAGCTTGGCCTTCCCGCGATGTGACTGCCGTGAGCATCCGCAACGACGCCACCTTCACCGTCCTCGATGAGACGGACGGCTACATCGTCGTCAACAAGCCCGCTCCGCTGCAAATTCACCCCGGCGATCCGAACGGCCCGCCCACGCTCTGGCATCGGCTGTGCGATCTCCTGTCGTATGAAATCGCCAATGGCGGCCAGGTCTCCATCATCAACCGCCTCGACCGCGAAACCAGCGGCGTCGTGCTCGTCGCAAAGTCACAGCCCGTCGCCCGGCTCTTCGGCATGGCGATGCAGGAGCGCAAGATTCACAAGACCTACACCGCCCTCGTGCACGGCTGGCCGGAGTGGGAGGAGCAAATCGTGAACGCGCCGATCTTGAGTGCACGGGATGTTGGAATCTCCGACATCTGGGTCAAGCAAATCGTCCACGAACGGGGTGTGCCCTGCCGCACGGAATTCCGCACGCTTCAGCGCTTCGAGCGCGACGGCATGAAGTTCGCCTTGATCGAAGCAAAGCCCGAAACCGGACGCATGCATCAAATCCGCGTCCACCTTCATCACCTCGGCCTTCCCATCGTCGGCGACAAGCTCTACGGCCACGACGACCGCTGCTACCTGGAGTTCATCGAAACCGGCTGGACGCCTGCTTTGGAGAAGAAACTCATCCTGCCACGCCAGGCGCTGCATTCATCGCGCCTCGAACTCAATCTGGAAGGCTTCCCGAGTTTCTGGGAAGCACCAACTCCACCGGAGTTCGGGCTTTGAGCCAAACATTGCCATGAGACGTTCGATTTTACCGCAAAGAAGCAAAGAGGCAGAGAACGCAGAGATTGATCAGGGTTAAGAACTCTGCCTTCTCTGCCACTCTGCGGCAAATCGAATTGC
>DAORHS010000881.1:0-2064 GCA_035438165.1 Prosthecobacter sp. | reverse complement strand
CGACGTTGCGTTTGAATGGTTCAAATCCTCTTCACGCATCGCCTCGGTGAACAGCCCCCGGTAAATGGCGGTGGGAGTCCTTTGGGTGCGTGGTGATGCGCTCGGCAGAACACCCCTTTCAGAGCTTCGCACGGCTTTGCACCGCCTGCTGCATGGTTATCCGCGCAAGGCCGGTCTGGAGCAGACGCGGGAGATCAATGCGGCGCAGATCGAAGTCGCCCTCGTGGGGCCGCATGCCACGGAGAAGCTCGCCGATTTTGTCGGTGAGGCTGCCTCGGAGCCCCGGTGGCGCAAGGACCAGTGGCAGGGGCCTTTGCGGCTGCTTTCTCCCTGGGCCACGGCGTCAGCGCGTGCGCTGCTGCGCATCTCAGGTGAGAACCCTTCCGGCAACGATGCCGAGAAGCGTGTGGATGATTTGATGAACCAGGTGCTGGATCCCAACGGTTCTCAATCCCGGCCGTTCATCCGCAGCCTCGCTTCGGACGATTATGTGGCCAATGCCTTGGTGGACGAACTGCAGCTCCGCGGACTGAAGCTGCGCAACACTCCGGACGATGATCACCGCCCCGGCGATGTGGTCATCATCTCCGAGCACGACACATCCTATGGGCGCGAGCTGCCGCTCACCTTCATGGAGGCGATCACCGGCGGGGATTCATCGTATGATTTCAACAACCCCAGGGTTCGCTGGCATTGGATCAGCTTCCCCCGCGGCCTCGACGGTCGTTACAGCAGTGAAACCGTTCAAGGTGCGCCGGACAAAAACTCCCGTTCCTCCGGCCATTCTGATTACTCGCCGGATGAAGTTCCCATCGGTGTGAGCCAGGCGGATGCGCTGCGCCGCCTCGCTGCGCAGTTGGAGGGGCTGGATCAGCGCCTGACACGTGATGGCAACAAGGGGCTCGTGGCTGTCGGCGTGCTCGGGGGCGACGTGTATGACAAACTCTGGATTCTTCGTGCCCTGCGTCCGCGCCTGCCGCGCGCGCAGTTCTTCACCAACAATCTCGATGCGTGGCTCTGGCAGCGCGACGAACTGCGCACGACGCGCAATCTCATCGTCGGCTCGCCCTACGGCGTCACGCTGGCGGACCAGTGGCAGATGGGAAAGCTGCCCTTCCGTGACAGTTATCAAACTTCCGTCTATGCCGCGGCGCTCGCCGCCACCAAAGCGGCGGAGCCGGGTTTGTTTGAGCGGTTGCGCAGCACCAGGGCCGTGCGCCTCTTCGAAATCGGCCGTGAAGAGCCGCATGATCTTTCTTTTTCTTCGGATGCAAACACGCCTCATCTGCACCCGGAACCGGACTCGCGCACCTGGTGGCAGCTTCCAGATCGTTCCCATCAAGCATGGTGGATCACGATCATTCTGGTCTCCGCATGGCTCGGCTGGATGGTGGTGAGCTGGCTGCCCGGCCTCGGACTCGTCATCGGCAAGAAAAACTTTGGCACCCACTGGAAGCGCGTGCTCGGCAAGATCGCGAAATCACCGGTGATGGTGGTTGTCTGCATGGTCATCGTCTCGTGCTGGATCGAGTCCTGGTGGTCGTCTCATCCTGAGTGGGAGGGTGGCGAGCCGCTGCTGTTCAGCGCCGGCATCAGCGCCTGGCCGGCGGAGGCCTTCAGGCTCATGGCGGTGCTGCTCACCCTTTATCTCATTCTCAAGGCCTGCGCGATGCTGTCCGACAGCACGCATCAACTGCGCGCGTCCTATTTTGCCCGCGAGCTCGATGCCAGCACGCCTGCGCCCCGCCGGTCGCCGCTCGACTGGATAAAGAGCATGTTCCTCTTCTGGGAGACGAACGCCGTTCTCACCACGCGCCGGGGCGAGGAAGGAATCGTGCATCCTGTGCAGTTGTGGTCGGAATACCGGCTCAGCAACTCCATCACCGCCCGGCTCACCCGTTCCATCGTCGTCGCCGCACTGCTGTTTTTCGGCACTTGCGAGCTGCTCCGTCTCCTGGGGGATCCGCTGCCGCCCGTGCGCGGCGATCACGCGCGCCACATCGACTGGTGGCTCGACAACCTCTCCCTCGCCGCGCTGCTGTGGATCACCGCCTTCGTGGTGGA
>DAORHS010000880.1:0-2069 GCA_035438165.1 Prosthecobacter sp. | reverse complement strand
CCGTGTCCTGCTTCAACAAGGCCGCGAAGGCGGAGATCTTGCCGGCCTCCGCGGTTTTCTTTGCCCGATTCAGCTCGCCTGCGAGCAAGCCGGCTTCGACGAGCGTGACGGCGTTCAGATCCGCCACGCTGCGGCGGCACTGGTCGGCAAACCCTTTGCGCAAGGCTTCCACCGTGGCGGGGTTGGCCGCTTCCGGCCGGGCTGCGGGATCGAGCCTGCGGATGCCCATGAGGCGGAAGTGGGTTTCGGAGTCCTGTCTGAAGATATGATGGCAGAACCCGATGATGGAGTCGTCCCGCATTTCAAACCCCTCCACGTCTTCATCCGTCACGGGATAGTCCACCAGGATGTCGCGATGATTCAGGCGGTAGGTGAGGACGCCTTCGCGGCAGAGGATATGAAAGCGCCAGATCCGCCCGTTGACCGGCGGTGTCACATGCGGGGCCTTGGTTTGATAGATTCTCCGCAGCAGCGAACTGTCGGCGCCGGTGACAGACGTTCCCCAATGAGCGCAGCCCACCCAGTCCTCGCTGCCCGAGGTTCGATGGTAGCCGAGCATGATGCTCAGGCCGTGCGAACTGGCAGGCGCGTTCTTGATCTCATACAATCCGGCCAGCTCGAAGTTCGCACCGACGCGGCCGTTGTGCAGCACGAAGGCCGGTCCGTCATGGCCGGTGTTCACCAGGGTGCCGGTGGACAGCCCCTTCCAGAAGCCGCTGCAGTGATACCAGTCCGCCATGTCGGGGAAAGCGCGGAGGGGCACCCACTTTCCGGTGGCAAAGGCCTTTTCAAATTTGCACGCGGCCATGCGCTGCAGCAGCAGAGCCGGAGGCTCGCCCTGAAAACGCGCCGACAAATCCTGAAAGACCTGCAACGCTTCATCCAGTTCGCGGCGGGAGTATGCGTCCTCGGCGGCCTCCCATTCGGCGTTCAAGCCGAACGCATAGATCGCGGACAGTCCGCGCACGTCGGTTTCGTTCGCCTTGAGATTCAAGCGACGGCGTGTCTGTCGCGGGAATGGCGCCGGCACCTCCTGGAAGGTGTTGTAGGCCGTTTCGTAGTCGCCGGCCACCCAGGCCATCAGGCCCAGGTCCGCCAGCCGCCACTCGCGCTGCCAGCGGCGGTAAACATGATCCGACTCCGCCAGCGCGCGGGTGGAGCCGAGCACGACGCTCTTCAGCGGCTCCTGCGAAAGGACGAAGTGAATGTCATCGGCATCGTTCTCCAAATAATCAAGGGTGCGCCGCAGCGCCAGGGCGATGCCTGCTTCGTGGCGGTCGAGGACTGCGGTGGCGCAGTACAGCGCCTTCATTTGATCCAAACTGCCACCCCAGCGCGGACGCAGCGCCCAGAGCATCTGGTAGTAGGCGCTGTAATAGTCGATCTGCGCCGCCGTGGCGCGGTCAAACCACAGCCGCAGCGTCTCGCCGGAACCGCCGTTGCCGCATTTCACGAGGTCGATCATGCTGGCCGCAGCCTGGGGGCGGTCCGGGCGCAGCTCCCAGGCCTTGATGAAGTGCGGCCGCGCCAGCGTCTGGTGCTCCTCAAACTTCTTCCAGCCTTCGTCCTTCACCGTGCCGGCATAGCCGCCGCCACGGTTCATCCAGGCGATGCGGTTTTCCAGACTGCCCAGCAGCATTTCCCGCAGCCAGGGCGTGAAGTGCGGCGTCTCGCAGAACTGGCGCAGTTCATCGCCGTGCTTCGTCACATGCACGGTGCTGAAGACGAACTCCACGTCGCTGAACAGAATCTCGTCCTCCTCCGGCTTGTACACCTCCGGATCGGCCGCGCACTTCATCATGTGTTTGAAGCGCTCTTCGTTTGTCTTCGCGATTGAATCCGGGTTGGGGGTCCGCCGGCATTCGTTGAACTGCTCCTGAATGTGCGCCGCCAGCACGGACGGATAATTTTTCAGCAGCTTGTGGCGGCTGGCTTTGGTCAAACAGTCCCGGCACTCTGTGTAGCCTTCATGCGACTCCCAGATGGCCCACGCGGCCAGCCACAGCACCAGCGGCTCATCCAATTTCGCCTTCACCAGCGCCTCGGCCTCCTGCGCCAGCACCTTCCAT
>DAORHS010000879.1:0-2074 GCA_035438165.1 Prosthecobacter sp. | reverse complement strand
GTGAGCGTCGTGCAGCCGCATCTCGATGCCTTGATGGCCTTGCAGGATGGTGAGTTGAAGGCGAAAGCCGTCGAACTGCTCATGCAGCTCCAGCTTCGCGTCGAACCCGAGCTGCTGCTGCAAATCATCGCCGATGAATCCGCGCGCGCGCCATTGCGTGCTGAGGCTTTGAAGCTCATGGCCTCGCAGCACGCCAAAGCGCTCGAATTCGCCACCGCTCTCGATCTCGCCTCCGCCAAAGCATCACCGCCAGAACTGCGACGCGAAGGATTGAAGCAGGTTTTCGTCCACCAACCCGCCAATGCCATCACTGAGGTCTCCAATGCCCTCAATGAAGGCGACACGGTCACCAAACAACTCGCCTTCGACCTTCTCGCCGCAGCAGCAAATGCCAAAGCCGACGAGGTTCTATCCGCTTGGCTCGACAAACTCACGCAAAACAAAGTTCCCGCCGCCATCCAACTCGATCTCATCGAAGCCGCCGCCACACGCGACAGTTTGAAGCCCAAGCTCGACGCTTACACGCAAACACACACCGCCAACGACGAACTGCTCGAAGGCGGCGATGTCACCACCGGTCGCGACATCGTCACCAATCACCTCGGTGCCAACTGCATCGCCTGTCACACCATCGAGGCCAAGGAAGGCAGCCAGGTCGGGCCCAACTTGAAAACAATCGGCAGTCAAAAGGACCGGAAATACCTCCTCGAATCCTTGCTCAATCCCATCGCCCAAGTCGCCCCCGGCTATGGACTCGTCTCCATCGCCTTGAAGGACGGCAAAAGCATCTCCGGCGCTCTCGACAAAGAGGATGCCAAACAAATCACCGTGCGGCTGCCGGACGGCAAAACCCAAAGCATCCCCCGCACTCAAATCGCCACCGCCACCCCGCCCATCAGCGTCATGCCCCCCATGCTCGGCATCCTCACCAAACCGCAGATCCGCGATGTCGTGGCCTACCTCACCAGTTTGAAGGCGAAGACGAGCAAGAAGAAGTGACTGCGGTTCTGCCGTAGGCTGGGTGTGTTCGGCGCAGAAAGCATCGCCAACATGCATAACCCCTTCGCCGAACCGCCCGGCTGTTTGGATGTCTCGCGAGCAAGCGACGCCCAAGCGGACGAGCGGGCTGTCGCCACACTCATCCTACGTCACATCGCCCCTGGCGGCGATTCTTTGTCCACCAGCGTGATCGTCGCCGTTGGAACCGCGCCCACTCCTTTGCCCAAACGTCCGCTGTAGAGATCAATCGTGCGTTTGGCGATGATGTCGATCACCGCAGGTTGCAGCGTGCGGGCGGCGACGTTGGAGACTGCCACTCCGGCCCACATGATCGGAGATTTGAAGCGCAGCACCTGCCAGTAGGGCAGCAGGCGTTTGTACCATTTGTTCGCGGTCTGCATCTTCTCATGCGTGGCGATTTTGTGCGTCATCTCCCACGTCTTGATTGCCGTGCTGGCGCTGACATCGACGAGGCGGCCGATGGAGCGCGTTTGCAGAAAGTCGGCCACGTCCATCGCCGCGAGATGAACGGCGCGTGAGAACTGGCTCAGGCCCGGCGCGAGCAGCGCCTCCTGTTTGCCGGGGTGGTAGATCGCCGCGATCTCGCGCACGAGTTTCGGCACCTCGTCCACCAGCGGCGGCAGCCACTCGGGATTGAGACTTTTTTGCCAGCGTAGCCGGTTTTTGCACTCCTCCACCGCCTTCCGCGCCTGCTCATCGGCCACGCCGCAGTCAGGAAACACATAGCTGGACACCGCATGACGCGCGGCGCGCAGATCCGCGGCAAAACGCAGCGCCTTCCACAGCACAAGCGTCGCCGCGCCGACGAGGACACCGGCGAGGAAGACCATGATGTGGCTCCAGGGCATGCCCGCACGGGAGAGCACTGCGCGTGAAGTGTCAAGATGCCGAAAGTGTCGGGAGAGGCGGCTTGCAGCGCGGGAATGACACGCCATAGATGCGCCACTCCCCATGTCCTCCATTTTCGAACTCTTTTCTCTCCAAGGCAAAACCGCTGTCGTCATCGGCGGCACTGGTGAACTCTGCGGCGCCATCGCCGAAGGCTATGCCTCTG
>DAORHS010000878.1:0-2076 GCA_035438165.1 Prosthecobacter sp. | reverse complement strand
GATGGAGGACAAGGCGACGTATGTGCTGCCGTTCGCGCCGCTGGGGGATCTGGCGCATCCATGGCCGGTGAAGCCACAGCTTGACCGCATCTTTGCGTTTCGTGAAAAGGCGGTGCGTGAGCTGTTTCCCGGATGATCAGCGGTTCACGCGACACTGGGGCATGGCTTTCTGAAACTCGGCGGCGGCTTCGAGAGTGACAGCAGTGCCGGTGACATTCAAGCTGGTGAGTTTTTTGAGCGATCTGAGCTTCGCGAGGCCGGCGTCGGTGAGCTTGGTGGTCTGGACATCGAGATTGCTGAGATTGGGAATGCCCGCGATGGCGGAGGCTCCCTCGTCGTCGAAGGTGGTGCCGTTGAGCGTGAGCGTGACGAGCGTTTTGAGGCTGGTGAGGGCGGCGAAACCGGCGGCGGTGATTTTCGGAGAGGTGGTGCGGAAGGACTGGAGTTTTTTGAAGGTGCTGACGGCCCTCATGCCTTCATCCGTGATGCCGGATCCCATGAGTTCGAGATTGGTGATGGAGGCGGCCCCGGCGAATTTGTCGAATCCTTGGCCAGTAAAGCTCTCAGCATACTGGATGGCGAGGAAGTCGAGCTTTTTGAGTCCGGCGATGTGGGTGAGCACGCCATCGGTGAGCGCGTTGGCGCCTTCAAAGTTCAGGTTGGTCAGCTCACTGTTCCCGGCGAGGAAAGCAAAGGCGGCGTCGCTTAGGCCGTTGTGCATCGGGCGGAAGTGGACGCGGCGCAGATCACGCAGTCCGTTGAAGGCGGCGAAGTCGGCGTCCTTGGCGGGCGGGAGGACGGATCCGAGGCGTTCGAAGGTGAGCTCGATGATGTCGAAGCGGCCGGGAGGAATTTCCGAAGTCTTGGTGACGGGCAAGGTGACGCCGTTTTTGAGGGCGGTGAAAAAGCCGCCGTTGTTGACGAGGTATTCGGCAGCGGTGCGCCAGGAACTGCCGCCAGCGGGCGGAGCTTTTGGAGCGGGAGCAAGTGAGGTTTTTGGGGTGGATGCCGTGGCGGCAGCTACTGCGGTGGTCACGGGCTTCTGCGCGGCGATGTCATTGCGGAGCGCCTGGATTCTGACAGCGGTGTCTGTTTTGCCCGCCTTGGTCAGTTCGACGACGTAGGAGTCGATGGCCCTCAAATAGAGATCGTAGAGCGGGGCGGCCTTGGCATCGCGCTCGGTGGTGATTATGGCAAAGGCGCCGCGGTAGGTGGCGCGCAGGGTTTTGAGTGATGCGGGCGTTTCCGCCGCGTCATCCGCAGGAACAGCCCCGCCTTTTTCGATGAGCGTTTTTTCAGCGTCGAGCATCGTCACCTCGAAGAAGCTGCCTTTGGTCTGGGCGGCGGATCGCGCACGGGCGATACCGTTGGCGACATAGCTCTGGTTGAGCTTGGCAAGGGCCGCGAGGAATGGTTTCTCAGCATCGGCCTGGTAGCGTGTCTGGAAACCCGCCTCGAACTGGGCGAGGCGGGAGTCGGAGGCTATTAGTGTGTCCTTGTCCTTCTTGTCCATCCTCGCAGGATCGTGAGGACGGAAGCCGATGCGGTGAAAGGTGACGTCCGCCTGGTGGCTGGCGATGCCGAGGTTCGCGGTGTTGCGCAGGGCGAACTGTCCATCCGGCGTGAGCCGCTTGAGATCACCGTTGAAGACGATTACTTCTTTTTCATCCAGCACCAGGCGCACGGAATCCTTGCGGATCTGCACGAGCGACCGGTGGCGGCGGCCCTGAGCCAGCCTTGCATCAGGCGCATAGGCCTCTTTCCGGTCGATGGGCTGCTGGCCATCCAACATTGGCCCGAGATAGCAGTGATTGAGCGAGAGCCGCGCGATGAACCAGTGACCACCGGGCAGGCTCAGGATGTGCGCCACATCGGGTTCGCTGCTGTGTACGGTGAAGTCCATCTCAAAGTCATATTGCTCCGAAGGGATCTGGTTCAGGTCGAACGGCATGACGCCCGGCTGCGCCTTGACGACGAGTCCGTCAGGCCCCTTCTGCCACTGGCCGGTGACGGCACCCTGGGCGGGGTCCGCCTTCGCCAGCAGGTCCGTCCAGCCGGGTGGCAGCGGGTCAGCCG
>DAORHS010000877.1:0-2091 GCA_035438165.1 Prosthecobacter sp. | reverse complement strand
TGAATCTGGAGCGCCGCATGGGCATGGACTTCCTCGCCGTGCAAAAAGAGATCGCGATTCACTTCGTCGGCATGATCCTCGCCGCCAGCCTCTTCTTCCTCGGCATCTGCTTCTACCTCTACAACTTCTGGCGCTTCGGTCTGCCCACCGATGAAGCCGCTTCATCCGACGTGCGGGCCGCGGAGGAACTCCCCACCGTCTCGTGAGCAACCGCCCCGTTTTCTATCTCGAAACCGGGCGCGAGTCCGAACTCTTCGCCAAAGCATGGGAGGCACGCCTGCCTCTCATGCTCAAAGGCCCCACGGGCTGCGGCAAGACGCGCTTCGTTGAATACATGGCCGCCAAACTGGGCCGCAAGCTCATCACCGTCTCCTGCAACGAAGACACCACAGCTACCGACTTGTTAGGCCGTCACCTCCTCATCGGTGGCGAAACCCAATGGACCGACGGCCCCGTCACCCGCGCCGTGCGTGATGGCGCGATCCTTTACCTCGATGAAGTCGCCGAGGCCCGCGCGGACGCCATCGTCGTCATCCACTCGCTCACCGATCACCGCCGCGAGCTGTTTCTCGACCGCACCGGCGAGACACTGCACGCACCGCCGGAGTTCATGCTCGTCATCAGCTACAATCCCGGCTACCAGCGCAGCATGAGGGAGTTGAAGCCCTCCACTCGTCAGCGCTTCATCGGCCTAGGCTTCGATTATCCGAGCACCGACATCGAAACTCGCATCCTCACTGGCGAAACCGAGGTGGATGAAAAACAAGCCCGCGCCCTCGTCAGCATCGCCACCAAAGTGCGCTCACTCACCGAGTTGTCGCTGCTGGAGAGCGTCTCCACCCGCCTGCTCGTCGATGCCGCCAAACTCATCCGCGCCGGTCTTCCCCCGCGCTACGCCGCCACCGTCGCCATCGCCGAACCCCTCACTGATGATCCCGATGCGCTCGCAGCGATCAAGCAGGTCATCGAACTGACGCTTTGATATGTTTGAATGGGAAGAAAACGTCTTCCTCGGCCTTAAGGCGCTCTACAAACGCCTCGTTGAGTCGCCGCGTGAACGAGCAGCCTCCGCTGTGAGGGTGCATCTCGCGCCACGGCGTCAGCAGTTGTTTCTGCTTGCCAACATGATCGCGGAAAAGCCTGTGGCGGTGTTTGAGACGCCGAATGCCGTGCTTTGTGATCACGAGCGCGTGTTCCTTCCACCGGAGTTTTCGCTCGCCAGCACTCCGGAGGCGAATGAGCGCCTGTTTCAGCTCAAAACCATCCTCGCGGCCCTCGCGATCAAAACGCGTGTCGCTGACCCAAAAGCGTTGTTGGATGAGATTCCGGCTCTGGAGGGTCGAATCGCCGAGTTGCAGCCCTTTTTGGGTGAAACAAACTTCTGGCAGCTCATCGGCCTTGCCGACTTCATTCGTGCCAACGAGCTCACGCACTCCAAAACACTCGCCGACATGCTCGAAGCCGCGAAGCAGCCCGAGAACGTCACCGAGATCGAAGGCAAGGGCCAGACGAACGTGCAGGTGAAGCTCGGCGATGACGATCAGCCCGTGGAAGCCGAGATGCCGATCCACACTTTTGAAAAGGCCGAGACGCTGGAGGAATACAGCGGCCTCGACCGCAAAACCGACGACGAGGACGAACTCGAAGACCACGCCGAGGCACTGCACAAGCTCGACATGAAACACGTCGTGCGCACCCGCGAGCGACCGCGTTCCATTTATCGCAGCGACATCGTCATGGACGGCCTCTCGCTCGATCTCGGCAGCGACTCACCCGCTGGCGGCATCCCGTACCCCGAGTGGGATTTCAAAAAGCAGCAGCACAAGCCCGCCTGGTGCCACATCCAGCCGCGCACGCAGATCGAAGCTGATGCCGCATGGGCACAAACCACCGCCACCAAGCACCGCGCCGTCATTCTCGACCTGCGAAAAAAACTCGCCGCCCTCGCCACCCAAACACAGCGTGCCAAACGCCAGCCACACGGCCCTGAACTCGACATCGACGCCGTCATCGCCGCGCAAGTCGCCCAGCGCAGCGGCCACGCGCCCGACGAGCGCCTTTACATCCAGCGCCAGCGCCGCCTGCATGATG
>DAORHS010000876.1:0-2106 GCA_035438165.1 Prosthecobacter sp. | reverse complement strand
ATTCTTGGCAAAGGGGCGGTGGATCAGCGTGCGGATGTCTTTGCGGCAGGCGTGGTGCTATATGAAATGCTCACGGGCCGTGTGCCGCAGCATCCACGGCGTCCGGTGCAGGAATTTGCACCGCTACCGACGCAATGGGATGAATTGATCGACAAGGCCACACACCCCGAACCGGCGAAGCGTTTTCAGGACGCCGGTGAATTCCGGGCGCACATCGCGATGCTGATCAACCAGTCGGCGCAGGCCACGGCCGTGGCTGTGGTCGAGGTGGTGGAAGATGAACCGAAGAAGGCGAAGGCCGCGCTCAAGCCGCTGCATCTGGTGTTGATCGGGACGGCGGTGATCGTGCTCGGCATTGTCCTGGGTGCGATGTTCAAAGGCGAACCCGAACGGGTGAAGCCAAAAAAGAAGGCGGTGGCAGACACGCGGCAGGTGCCGGATGAACCGGAGAAAAAGCCCCGGAAGCCGAAACCGAATGCGGAGGTCAATGCCAGCACGCCGGAGCCCGTGGTGGTGGCGCCAGCCCCCGCCCCCGAACCGGAGATGAAAAAGCAGGAGCCCGAGCCGCCGGCAAAGAACATGGCCGCCGTGCCCGCGCCGCCTGAACCGGTTCCGATGCCCGTGCCGCCGCCAGCTCCGGCGCCTGAAACGCCGCTCGAAGCGATCCAGAAGCTGGAGGAGCGTGATCCGGAACTGGCGCAGCTCGTCAGCGCGTTTGCCGACGAGTGGGCCGCCAACGAAGATATCGACACCGATCCAGAGATGCTGGACCTGGCCGGGAAGTACATTCCCGCCTTGCAGCGCAGTCTCGCGGGGCTCATGCCGGAACAGAGAGATCACATCCTGAGTGAAATCTCCCACGTGGCCAACCGGGAGCCGTTGAATGAGCCGGATCCGTCCTGGCCTGTCGTGCTGGGCAACCTGCGCAAAACCTACGAGGCGCAGCGGGCGGTGATTCAATCCGGCGGGAGTGATGCCGCGCAGAAGATGCGTTCTGCGCAGTGCGAACTCGTGCTGGCCAAGGCCAAAGAACGCGCTGCTGCGGGCCATGTCGATGCGGCGAAGCGTGCCGAGGCCGTGGCGGCGGAACTGGCGAAGCTGCAGACGCCCCCCTCATTGAAGGCACTGAAGCAAAATGCGACGGGCACGGTGAGTTCCACGATGGCTCCCGCCACGGTGGCAGAACCGGTGCGTTGAGGTTTTCTGAGGGAGGGCACCTTGTCTTTTTTGCTCGCCGCAGAGGACCCGGGCGGATATGAACGGGCCATGTCTGAAGATCGAACTCCCCCAGAGCAGCCCTCGTTTGATGTCCCGAGCATCGAGGAGATGGCGTCCTACCTCCCGCAGTTCAAGTTTGAAAAAATGGCGGCCTGTGGCGGCATGGGGGCGGTGTACAAGGCCTATCAGGAGAGCCTGGACCGCTGGGTGGCGGTGAAAATCCTGCCGCCCAAGTTTGGCGAGGAAAAGGAGTTCGTGGAACGCTTCAAGAGCGAGGCGCGCACGATGGCGAAGCTCAACCACACGAACATCGTGGGCGTGTATGACTTCGGCATCACGCCCGGCGGTCATTTGTATCTTGTGATGGAGTGGATCGAGGGCCGGTCGCTGCATGATCTGATCCACAAGACCAACCTGCCGGTGCGCAAGGCGACCAACCTGGCGATGCAGTTGTGCGAGGCGCTGAGCTTTGCGCATGAGCACGGCATCATCCATCGCGACATCAAGCCGAGCAACATCATGGTCAATGACGCCGACCACGTGAAGGTGGCGGACTTTGGCCTGGCGCGTCCCTGCAACGAGACGGAGGAGGACAACCCGATGGGCACGCCGGACTATGCCGCGCCGGAAATCCGCGGCGGCAGCGTCACCGACCATCGTGTGGACATTTTCGCCGCAGGCGTGGTGCTGTACGAAATGCTGGCGGGCCGTGTGCCGGAACAGCCGCGTCGTCCGATCACCTTGTTCGCCAAGGTCTCGCCACGCTGGGATGAGATCGTCGCGAAGGCCGTTCATCCGGATCCCGAGAAGCGCTACCAGGACGCGGGCGAGTTCCGGGCGCACATCAATGCGGCGATGAAGCAGGAGGCGGGCATCGTGCTGCCGGAT
>DAORHS010000875.1:0-2113 GCA_035438165.1 Prosthecobacter sp. | reverse complement strand
GACGATGCACATTGGCCTCACAGGCGCGGAAGTCGCCGCCTTTGACCGTGTCGTAGAAAAGACGATGCACGCTGTCGCCATCGTTCTGATAGTTCTTCGCTGCGTTAATGCCACCCTGCGCCGCGATGGAGTGCGCACGACGGGCGCTGTCCTGGAAGCAGAAGCACTTCACCTTGTAGCCCAGCTCGGAAAGCGTCGCCGCAGCCGAGGAACCGGCCAGACCGCTGCCCACGACGAGCACGGTGAACTTGCGCTTGTTCTTCGGATTGATGAGCTTCGAGTCCTGCTTGTGCTTGGACCACTTCATGGCCATCGGGCCGGAGGGAATGTGGGAGTCGAGTGGCATGGCGAGAGAAAAATGACGAATGGCGAATGCAGAATGACGAATGAAATCAGCGACCGTAGCCGAAGAGCCAGATCGAGAGGACGATGGCGGCGTTTCCGGCAAAGATGAGGGCCGCGAAGGCATATCCGGCCTTTTTGAAGAGCGGCTCGGACTTGTCCGTGCTGATGCCGAGCGTCTGGAAGAGGCTGCTGAAGCCGTGGCTCAGGTGGCTGCACAGCAGCGCCATGGCGATGAGGTAGAAAATGGACGCCGGAGCCCAGGAGAAGCCCGCGATGACCATGCGATAGACATCGTGCACCGTTTCACCGTGCAGCGTGGTTTTGTAAGTCGCGTAATCATTCCCAGCCCGAACGGTGAAGTGAAGCAGGTGATAAACGATAAAGGCCAGAATGGTCAGCCCGCTCCAGATCATGATGTGGGAGGACTTGCTGCTCACCTGCGCCTTTTGCATGCCGTATTTGTCCTGCCGAGCCTCCCTGTTGGCCTTGGTGAGGGAGATCGTGGCGGCGATATGGATCACGACCGCCGTCAGCAGGCCGATGCGTGCGATCCAGACACCACCGCCGTGGAGTGCCGTTTGCAGCAGGTGGCCGTATTCATTGATGGCATCCTTGCCCGCGAAGATCAGCAGGTTGCCAATCATGTGGCCGAATACGAATCCGATCAGCACGAGGCCCGTCAGGGCCACCAGAATCTTCTTGCCGATGGAGGAGGCGTAAAATCGCGAAAGGGAGTCAAAAACAGCGCTCATGTGGGGAGGAATTCATCATGGAGATACGATGACACCGTGCAAGCCGTGCGTGCAATTTTCCTTTCTGCGAACCCGTCTCAAACGCGCTCAATCGCCATCGCGATGCCCATGCCACCGCCGATGCAGAGGCTGGCGATGCCGCGACGCAGGCCGTGGTCTTCGAGGTGATGGAGCAGCGTGACCAAAACGCGGGCACCACTGGCTCCGATGGGATGACCGAGGGCGATGGCTCCGCCGCGTGGGTTTACTTTGGCGGTGTCGAGGCCGAGTTCCTTCATGCAGCCGAGGGTTTGGACGGCGAAGGCTTCGTTGATCTCGATGGCATCGACTTGATCGAGGCTCCAGCCGGTTTGGACGCAGACTTTACGGATGGCGGCGACGGGGCCGAGGCCCATCAGCGCGGGATCGCAGCCGACGGCGGCGCAGGCGATGATGCGGGCCTTCGGTTTCAAGCCGTGACGTGAAACCGCCTCTTCACTCGCTAGCAGAGCCAAAGCCGCGCCGTCATTGATGCCGGAGGCGTTTCCGGCGGTGACGGTGCCGTCTTTGCGGAAGGCGGGCTTGAGTTTGGCGAGGGATTCGAGCGTGGCGTCGGCCCGGGGATGCTCATCTTCGGTCAAATCGCCCGCAGGAATGATCTCGCGGTTCAAGGCGGCACGACTGGCGGCCACACGGCTCTGGCTAAGGGCAGCGAAGGCGTCCTGTTCGGCACGAGTGATGCCGTGTTTGTCGGCGATGCGTTCGGCGGTCTCACCCATGCCGATTTTGAGCAGGGGATCGGTGAGACCATCGACGAACATCGCGTCTTGCATCGACGAGTCGCCGAGCTTTTTGCCCCAGCGCAGGTCCATCGCGTAATGCGGCGCGCGGCTCATCATTTCGACTCCACCGGCGAGGACGAGATCGTTTTCGCCACTGCGGATGGCATCGGCGGCGAGTGCGACGGCTTTTAGTGACGAGCCGCAGGCCATGTTTACCGTGAAAGCCGGAACTTCTTGAGGCAGACCGAGCTTGAG
>DAORHS010000874.1:0-2118 GCA_035438165.1 Prosthecobacter sp. | reverse complement strand
GACGATCTTGGCCGTGAGGTCCTCGGTGTAGCGCTCCACGCGCTGCGTCTGGTCGGCGGGCAGATCTTCGCCAAAGAGAAATGGCAGCACTCCCGTGAGCATCGGCGCACAATGTGTGTGGGTGGAATGCAGGGTGAAACGCTCGTCCGCGATGGCATGGCCTCCGGTCGCCAGACGTTTGAGCACCTCGGCACGCACCGCCGCAGGTACACCGCAGTTATCGACGGTCACCATGACCGCAGGCGCGTCCTCCTGCCACTGGAGGGCCAGGGCATTGGCGTGGAGACGTCGCGCCACCTTTTCAAACTCCGTCGTGCGGCCGCCGTAACCGCTGAGACGCACGGGGTAGTCAGGCGTGATGTCCACGTCGGCTGCTCCGGCCTTCCAGGACAACGGGGTTTTCGCCAGCAATGGCGAAAAGGTAAGCAGCAATATCGGGAGGATGATTCTTTGCATTTGTCCGAGTATGGACAAATGCGTCGAGGCGTGGCAAGCCTAAATGTGGCGGCCTTCGCTACGCGTTGGCGTTGGCCCAGTCGATGGCCGCCCGACAGATTTCCCAGAAACTGCCGGGCTCCATGCTGGCACCGCCCACAAGCGCCCCGTCCACATCCTTCTGGCTGATCAGTTCGGCCATGTTGCCAGGCTTCACACTGCCGCCGTATTGAATGCGGATTTTCACGGCGACATCGTCACCAAAGAGCTCCCCGAGCACCTGGCGGGTGAAGGCGTGCGCCTCCTGCGCCTGTTCTGGGCTGGCCGTGCGGCCGGTGCCGATGGCCCAGACGGGCTCATAGGCGATCACGCAGTCGATGATGCGGCGCGGGCCGACTTCAGCGAGCGATTCGCGAAGCTGGCTGCCCAGCACTTCTTCAATCTGGCCGTTGTCGCGTTCCGCGAGCGTCTCACCGATGCATAGAATCGGGTGCAGACGGGCCTCAAGTGCGGCGAGCACCTTGGCATTCACGATGGCGTTCGTTTCGCCGTAAATGCTGCGGCGCTCGCTGTGGCCGAGAATGACGTGTTTGCAGCCGCATTCTTTGATCATCCGGGCGCTGATTTCGCCGGTGAAAGCGCCGGCGGTATGCTGGCTCATGTTCTGCGCGGCGAGTTCGACGCTCTGCTCACGCGCGGCGATCAGGGCATTGTTCGCACGCTCCAGACTGACGGCTGGCGGAGCCACGACGATCTGGACGGGGCACTTGTCCGGTACGAGGCGGGCAAAGGAGCGGATGAAGTCATCCGACTCCTGCGGCGTCATGTGCATTTTCCAGTTGGCGGCGATGATCGGTTTGCGGAAGTGGGCGAGGGCCATGGGATGGGGGAGTTGACGGTGGTTTACGGTTGTTGACGATTGTTTACAGTGGTTTTCAGAAGGCTGGTGAGCGGTTTGGCAAACAATTGTCAACCATCGTCAACAACCGTAAACCACCGTCAGCGGCCCGGCTCATTTTTCCTTCAAGCAGGCGACGCCGGGCAGGACTTTGCCTTCGAGGAGTTCGAGGCTGGCACCGCCGCCGGTGGAGATGAAGGTCATTTTGTCACCGAGTTTGGCTTTCTTGACGGCTTTCACGCTGTCGCCACCGCCGATGATGGTCTTGGCGCTGCTGTTGGCGGCCACGGCTTCGGCGACGTCGAAGGTGCCCTTGGAGCTCTCCTTGATCTCGAAAACGCCCATCGGGCCGTTCCAGATGACGGTCTTCGCTTTGGCGATCTCATCCGAGAACAGCTTCACGGACTCAGGTCCGATATCGACACCTTCCCAGCCGTCCGGGATGCTTTCACCTGCGGCGGTGAACTTGATGTCGCCGAGTTTTTTCGCGTCGAAATCGAAGGCGTTGGTGATCATCGCATCCACGGGGATGAGGATCTTCACGCCACGCTCCTTCGCCTTGTCGAGCGCGGCCTGGGCAATCGGCTCCCACTCGGGCTTGTAGAGGCTTTTGCCGATGGAGATGCCCTGCACAATCTTGCGGAAGGTGTACGCCATGCCACCGCCGATGATGATGGTGTCGGCCTTTTCGAGCAGGCGGTTGATGACGCCGATCTTGTCGTTCACCTTCGCTCCGCCAAGGATGACGACGAACGGACGCTCGGGGTTTTCCAGTTCGTCGTGCA
>DAORHS010000873.1:0-2119 GCA_035438165.1 Prosthecobacter sp. | reverse complement strand
TCGGCATGCACCGTCTGCTCGCCGTCGCGTGCGGCCATGATGACGGGAAAAGCGCCCGCACGTCTGCACCTCACCGACTGGATCGCCGGGCATGTGCCGGACAATGGCCGTCTTCTCATTCCGAAGTGGACGATGCAGTTGCCGCTGGAGGAGGAAACGATCGCCGAGCGTCTCAAGACCCGCGGCTATGCCACCGCCAGCATCGGCAAATGGCATCTGGGCGACGAGGCTTTTAATCCCACGAAGCATGGCTTCGATGTGAACATCGGCGGCACGCACGCCGGATCACCGCCGAGCTACTTTTCGCCTTACAAGATCGCCACGCTGCCCGATGGACCGAAGGACGAGTTCCTCACCGACCGCCTCACCGAGGAAGCCATCCAGTTCATCGAGAAGAACAAGTCGAAGCCCTTCCTTGTCTATCTGCCGCACTACGCCGTGCACACGCCGATCATGGGCAAGCCGGAGGTCGTGGCAAAGTATCAGGCCAAGCCTCCCGTCGGCGGTCACAGCAATCCCGTGTATGCCGCGCTGGTTGAGAGCGTCGATGACGGCGTGGGCAAATTGCGCGCCAAACTGAACGAGCTGCAGCTCACGGAGAACACGCTCTTCATCTTCACCAGCGACAACGGCGGACTCAGCCATCTTGTGCGCCCGGAAGGATGGTCACGCGGCCCGACCGACAACAGCCCTGCACGCCTCGGCAAAGGCAGCGCGCATGAAGGCGGTGTGCACATCCCGCTCATTGTCTCCTGGCCCGGCAAGGTGAAGCCCGGCAGCACCTGCGACGCGCCCGTCATCACCTACGATCATGTGCCGACGCTGCTCGAAGCCACGCAGATCCCGCTGAAGGAAGGCCAGATCGTCGATGGCGAATCGCTCATGCCCCTGCTCACCGAAACTGGCACGCTCAAGCGCGAGGCGATCTACTGGCACTACCCGCACTACCATCCCGGCAGCGCCCGTCCTTACAGCGCCATCCGCGAAGGCGACTGGAAGCTCATCCTCTTCCACGAGGACAACCACGTCGAACTCTACAACCTCAAACTCGATGCCGGTGAAGACGACAACCGCGCCCCCTTCGACTCCGTCCGCGCCCTGCAACTCCGTGACAAGCTGAACGCCTGGCTCAAAGAAACCGGCGCACAGATTCCCGAGCGCAATCCGAAATACGATCCCGACAAGCCGCTCAACGAACCGAGAAAAGCCAAAGCCGCTGCCAAGAAGAAGGCGCAATGAAGTTTCAGGTTTCAAGCTTGTGCCCGCGACCCGGCCTGATTTGAAACTTTAAACCTGAAACATGAAACTCGGCCCCCGAAGCACGTTGTTATGGGCACCATGAGTGCCAACCCGCCCGTCTCTTCCCGTCGTCAGTTCATCACCCGCAGCGCCACCGCCGCTGCCGCGTTCGGATTTCCCGCCATCGTCAGTTCGCGCTCGCCCAATGCGAAGCTGAACCTCGTCTTCATCGGCGTCGGTGGTCGTGCCACGGGAAACATCAAGGAACTGACCGGCGTGGCGCTCTACAATCCGAAGACGGCCAAAAAGAACCCGAAGGCTGGTGAAGCCGTGCAGCCGCCGCCGCCGATCGAGCCGCGTGAAAACGTCGTCGCGCTCTGCGATGTGAACGGCGAGAACCTCGACCGCGCCGCCGATGCCTTCAAAGGCGCGAAGAAGTTCCGCGACTTCCGCAAGCTTTACGATTCGATGAGCGCTTCCGAGATCGACGCCGTCATCGTCAGCACCACCGAGCACACACACGCCTATGCCACACTGCCCGCCTTGCTGATGAAGAAGCCGGTGTATTGCGAAAAGCCGCTCACGCACAACGTCGCCGAAGCGCGTATCATCACGAAGGCCGCCGCCGAGGCGGGCGTGGTCACGCAAATGGGCACGCAAATTCACGGCATGCCGAACTACCGCCGTGTCGTCGAACTGATTCAAAGCGGAGCCATTGGCAAGGTCACCGAAGCGCATGTCTGCGTCTCCCGCGCCTGGGGTTTGCAGAGCAAGGAAGATGCGGAGAAGAACGGCGACGTCGTCTTCGTCACCGAGCGTCCCACCGTCGCCGAAACACCGCCGCCGTATCTCGACTGGGACCTGTGGATCGGTCCTGCGC
>DAORHS010000872.1:0-2135 GCA_035438165.1 Prosthecobacter sp. | reverse complement strand
AACCAGGCCATCCACGCCGATTTCCGGAAGATTTTGGGTGAGACTGATGCGGAGGACGCCGCGCTTCAGGCTGCTGAAGCCAGAATTTTTGGAGCTCCGCATACCATGCTGTTCGAGATCGACACCGCTTCCCAGGGCGAGGATGGCTTGAAGATGGTGGAGCAGGCGCTGGCTGAAGGCCGGCCCTATGCGATGGCCTTTGTGGACGTACGCATGCCCCCGGGCTGGGACGGCATCGAAACGACGCAGCGGATCTGGAAGGTCTGCCCCGATCTACAGGTGGTGATCTGCACGGCGTTTGCGGACTGTTCGTGGAATGAAATGCGGGAGCAGATCGATCCCATGGACCGGCTGCTCGTGTTGAAGAAGCCATTCGACACGATCGAAATCCTGCAGATGGCCAATGCGCTGACGCAGAAGTGGCTGCTGCTGCAGGAGTCGAAGAACATGCTGGGGGATCTGCAGCAGATGGTGGGTGAACGCACGCGGGACCTGGAAGCATCTCAGGCGGCTGCCGTCAGCATGATGGCGGATGCCGTGCGCAACCGTGAGAAGGCCGAGATGGCCTACGAAGAGCTCAAACGCGAGATGACAGAGCGGATCATGCTGGAGGAAAGATTCCGCGAGCAGGCATCCCTGCTCGACAAAGCACAGGATGCCATTCTCGTGCACGATCTGGGGAACCATGTCACCTATTGGAACAAGGGGGCCGAAAGGCTCTACGGCTGGAGCGCCCAGGAGGTGTCCGGACGCTCCGTGGAGGAGCTGCTCTACAAGGATACGGATGCATTCCGTCATGCGTGCGGGCAGGTCGTGCTGACCGGAGAGTGGGTCGGGGAGCTGCATCAGGTCAGCAAGGAGGGCCGTCATTTGAAAATCGAAGGCCACTGGACTTTGGTGCGCGACGCCGCCGGGCAGCCCAAGTCCGTCCTGGCGATCAACACCGACATCACCGGGCGCAAAAAGACGGACGAGGCTCTCAAGATGCAGGGCCGTGTGCTGGAAAGCATGGCGGAGGGCGTTGCCGTTTGTGACGAGGACGGGCTGATTGTTTTCAGCAATGCCGCCTGCAACGCCATGTTTGGCTACGAAGGCGGCGAGCTGCTCGGTCAGCACTTCTCGATCATCAAAAGCATGCCGCAGGATGAAGGCAGGCAGTCGATGGACGAACTCTTCAGCTACCTGCGGGAAAAGGGGGCCTGGATGGGCGAGATGAACAGTCAGAAGAAAGACGGCGATGCCTTCATCACGCGGTCCCGCATCAGCGTCCTGGAAATGGACGGAGTGCGGTCCTTTGTCGCGGTGGTCGAGGACATCACCGAAAAGAAGAGCATGGAGGCGCAGTTCCTTCGCTCCCAGCGCATGGAAAGCGTGGGCCGTCTGTCGAGCGGCATCGCCCACGACATGAACAACATTCTCACGCCCATCTTTTTGTCGGCCTTCATGCTCCGCCGCACGCTGCCCCCCGAGGATTTCGACAAAATGATCGGCAACATCGAGACCAACGCCCAGCGCGGCGCGGATCTCATCAAGCAGTTGCTCACCTTTGGTTGTGATGCGGGCGGCCAGCGCCAGGTGGTGCAGACGGGCGGCCTCGTCAGCGACCTGATGAAGATGATGACGGGAACCTTTCCCAAAAACATCAGCATTGCCTCGCGGACCTCCGAGGATGTCTGGCCGGTCCTGGGGGATGCCACGCAGCTCCACCAGGTGCTGCTCAACCTGTGTGTCAATGCGCGTGACGCGATGCCCCTTGGCGGCGTCCTTTCCCTCACGACGGAAAATGTGCGGCTGGATGAAAACTTTGCCGCCATGAACGTGGATGCAGCCCCCGGTCCCTACGTGATGCTGCAGGTGACCGACACCGGAGAAGGCATCCCGCCCGAGGTTATCGACAAAATCTTTGATCCCTTCTTCACGACGAAGGAAACCGGCAAGGGGACCGGCCTCGGCCTCTCCACCGTGATGGGAATCGTCAAGAGCCACCAAGGCTTCGTCAATCTGCGCAGTCGTGTGGGAGTCGGCAGCACCTTCGAGATCTACCTGCCTGCCGCGCCGGACGCGGTGGCGGCTTCCACTGCCACCCCTGCGTTGGAGGCCCCCAGAGGCCAGGGCGAAATGATTCTGGTGGTGGA
>DAORHS010000871.1:0-2146 GCA_035438165.1 Prosthecobacter sp. | reverse complement strand
CTACGGTGCGCGCCCCTTCCCCGCACGCATGGTTCGACTCATCACACAGCAAGGACAGCTCATCGACTGGAACGACGAGAAGACGCATCCGTTCCCGGACAATCTCGTCTATCTCGATCTGCTCAATCCCGCCCGTGCCGAGGAGCTGGAAGCGGAGAAGTGGCTCGAATACCAGCTCCCCACGCGGGAGGAAATGCAGGAGATCGAGGAGTCCAGCCGACTGTACACCGAGAAGGGCACGCTCTACATGACCGCCTGGTTGCCCGTAGGTCTCGACACGCCTGACCCCGACAACACGTCGATCTCCTTCGTCATCGCGCCCGACTGCCTCACCACCGTGCGCTATGCCGACCCCATGTCCTTCCGCATTCTCGCGGATCAGGCCCGGCGGCAGTGCACCATGCCGCTGACCAGCGATGCGGTCTTTCTGCTCCTGCTGGAGCTCATCGTCGCCCGCATCGCCGACGCGCTGCAGGGGATCGAGGCGGACATGAAAAAAATCAGCCGCGACATCTTCAGCCTCGACCCCCACAAGGCGCATGCCGCCGTGGAGAAAGACCTCAGCGACGTCGTGAAACTGCTCGGCCGCCGCAGCGCCCTGGTGGCGAATGTGCGTGAGAGCCTGCTGAGCATCAGCCGCATGCTGCAGTACTTCCTCAACAACGCCGCCACCTGGATGCGCGGCGACCTCGCGGCACAATTCCGCAGCGTCATGCGCGACATCAAGAGCCTGGACGACTACACCAACCAGCAGACGCAGGAGATGACCTTCCTGCTGGAATCGACCTTGGGCCTCATCAACATCCAGCAGAACCAGATCATCAAGATCTTCACCGTCGCCAGCGTGCTCTTCATGCCGCCGACGCTCATCGCCAGCATCTACGGCATGAACGTCGGCCTGCCCGCCGCCGGCAACGTCTGGGCCTTCGGTCTGGTCATGGTCTTGATCGTCCTCTCCGCCATCGTCCCGATCTTGTACTTCAAGAGCAAGCGGCTGCTGTAACGGGGCGCACGCGTCCCCGCCGAAGTCCGTCCAATGCAGCAGGCGATGGGTCTGCGATGAACTGCGAGTTACCGTGAGCTGCAGCACGGTTTTCCGCGAGACGCGGAAAACAGCACGCGGGACGCGTGCGCTCCTCATTGATCCAGCGCCGTCATCGGGAAGTCTGCGCTACGCGTGTGCTGTGAGGCCATGATCGCTTTCATCTTCGCGACGACATCGGGATGCCCGGCGGCGACGTCCTTGGTTTCGGCAGGATCAGCCGTGATGTTGAAAAGTTCTTCGGTCGGGGCGGCGGCTTTCGCTTTGGCTTTGACTCCCCTGCCGGCCAGATTGCTGCGCACGAGCTTCCAGTCTCCCATGCGCAGGATCTGCTGGCCGCCGTAGCCGTGGAATTCGCGGTAGAGGAACTCGCGCCCAGGCTGCTTTTCTCCGAGCAGGGTCGGCGCAAAGCTGATGCCGTCGGTCGGAGGTGTCTTGTCCTTCGCGCCGACAAGTTCGGCGAGCGTGGGCATCCAGTCTTCGAAGCCGGTGATGCGATCGCTGATGGCACCGGCTTTGATTTTGCCCTTCCACCGCACGAGGCAGGGCGAACGGAAGCCGCCTTCGTAGAGCGTGCCCTTGCCATCGCGGCGGTTCTCGTTGGAATTGAAGAAGGCGCAGTCAGTGCCGGCAAGGCCCTGATGCGTGCCGCTGACGGGGCCGTTGTCGCTGACGAAGACGAAGATCGTGTCGTCATCGAGGCCGAGTTCGGCGATGAGCGCCATCATCTTGCCGATCTCGCGATCCATGCGCGTGATCATCGCCGCGTAGGCGGCCTTCGGCCGGAAGTGCGGGATGTAGCCTTTGCCGCCGGGATAGGGCGGATCGTCGAACTTGCCTACATACTCGTTGAGCGAGTCGTCCGGCACCTGGAGCGCGACGTGTGGCACGGTGGTGGGCCAGTAGAGGAAGAAAGGCTTGTCCTTGTGGTCGCGGGCAAACTTCAGCGCCTGCTCGGCGATGAGATCAGCGGAGTAGTCGTTGCCCTGGAAGCGCTTGTAGCTCTCCGGCTTCGTCGGATCTTCGTCCGGTCGGAAGGTGTCATGCGCGGAGAAGGGCGGATTGTTGAGGTCGATGGTCTTGTCGTCGTCCCAGAGGTAGGTC
>DAORHS010000870.1:0-2155 GCA_035438165.1 Prosthecobacter sp. | reverse complement strand
GCCATCACCGGCATCAAAACGCTCACCTCCCTCAACTTCAGCCGCACCGCCTTCGATGACGAGGCGGCGGGAGTCCTCGCCAGCATGCCCAGCCTGACGAATCTGGACCTGGGTGACACCAAGATCACCGACGCCGGCCTCGCGAAGCTCCAATCACTCAAAAAACTCACGAGCCTCAACCTCCGCGGCTCCGCCGTCAGCGTCGAAGCTGCGGCAGAGCTCCAAAAAGCCATGCCGCAGTGCCGGGTGAATCGCTAAGAGCGCCTTGCAGACAAGTCATTTCCCCGCCGTTCTCAAGCACGCCTGCATTTGCTGCAATGACCACCGGAGCAGCGGCCATCCAGACATGGCGTGACCTGAAGACCGCCGGGAGCTTAGGCTCTGCCGCAGCGGTGTTGGGCCACCCGAAACAGTCTTGCCCCGCCGGAACGTTCCCTGCTAGTCTGCCGGAATATCTTCCGTCTTTTCCGACCATGAGTTCTTCCTCAGGCTCCAAACCCACCACCGGCTGGCAACCGCCTTCGCTGGAGGAGATGCAGGCCATGCTGCCGCAGTATCAATTTGAGTGCCTGCTCGGTCGTGGCGGCATGGGCGCGGTGTACAAGGCCGTGCAGGTCTCGCTGGACCGCGCCGTCGCCATCAAGGTGCTGCCGGGCGATTTGATCGACAACGAGGACGCCCAGTTTGCCGAGCGTTTCAAAAACGAGGCGCGCACCATGGCGAAGATGAACCATCCCAGCATCGTGAACGTGTACGACTTCGGCGAAACGAACACGGGGCTCCTCTACATCGTCATGGAGTTCATCGACGGCACGGATGTGTCCAAAATGATCGCCGTGCAGGGCAAACTGCCGGAGGATTACGCGCTCTCCATCACCGCGCATGTGTGTGACGCGCTGGCTTACGCGCACAAAAATGGCGTGATCCACCGCGACATCAAGCCGGCGAACATCCTCATCAACATGGAGGGCGCGGTGAAGGTGGCGGACTTCGGACTGGCCAAGGCCAACGATCCCAGTCAGAGCGGGATAACCAAGACCAACATGGCCATGGGCACACCTGACTTCGTGGCGCCGGAGGCCTTCGTGCCCGGTGTCCCGCTGGACGGCCGCGCAGACCTGTACGCCATCGGCGTCATGCTTTACCAGATGCTCACGGGGGAAATCCCGCGCGGCATCTGGACGCTGCCAGGCAAGAAACTCGGCACCGATCCTCGCTTTGATTCGATCATCACAAAAGCGATGCAGACCGATCGCGAGTCACGCTATCAAAGCGCCGCCGACCTCCGCCGCGATCTCGACACCATTTTGGTAACACCACGCGCCGCGCTCATCGCCCAGCAACAAGCCGCCGCCGAGGCCGCCGCGCGCGCCACCCAGGCGCAAAAGCAGCAGGAAGCCGCCAAAGGCGGCCACGCAGAATCCCCGCCGCCGAAAAAAACATCCAGCCTCGGCCCCATCCTCGGCATCGCCGCCAGCATCGCGCTCGTCGCAGGCCTGTATGTCATGCTCACGGACGACGGATCGAAAAAATCGACGCCGAAGGACAACGCGGCATCTCCCTCAACGCCAGCAGCACCCACACCCGCCGAAAACATACCCGTTCCCTCTCCCACACCGCCAGCACCTGCGGTCGCATCCGCCACACCGGCTCCCGAGCCGGATATGCCTGCAACACCGCCGTCAGACTTGAAGCCAGCAGCAGTCCACACCTTCGGCGGTCACCGCTACCTGTTCGTCGAGGAGCAGATGAACTGGAACGATGCGAAGGCACGCGCTGAGCGTGAAGGCGGCCATCTCGCCACCGTCACCACCAAGGAGGAGCACGAGTGGCTGTTGCAGACCTTCGGCGCGAAGCTCGGCGCTGCGGGTGGTTTTGCTTATCTTGGTGCTACTCTTGACAGGAGCACGGGGGCATGGCGGTGGATCACTGGGGAGCCCTTTGAGTTCGCCGCTTGGAATAGGCCACCCAATGGAAACGAGACCCTGCTTGGCCTGACCAGGGGTGGCTGGGATGATTTCGTCAACCCCAACAGGAAGAGTTCTTGCATCATCGAATGGGACGACGACGGCACCAAGCCGATGCCAGTCGCCACCGTCGCCACCGTCGCCAGCACCGCGCCCGCGATGCCGGCAGTCGCTCCTGTGACACCTTC
>DAORHS010000869.1:0-2155 GCA_035438165.1 Prosthecobacter sp. | reverse complement strand
CGCCCTTTTGATCGCCGAGAGTCCGCCGGGCCACGACCATCACATTCGCCAGATCATCAAGAAAATCGGTCTTCGCCTCATTTGATGGCTGCTTTTCATCCTCCGGCGGCATGTCGCCCGAATTCATCGCATTGAGCACCTTCTGCCACTTCTCGGCGATTTCGACATTCGTGATCGAAAGCGGCAGATCATCGACCCGAAACTTGCCTTTCTGCTTCTCCGGCCCGTGGCAGCTCAGGCAGGTCTCCTTGAAAAGAGCACGATGCCTTTCGCTCATGGCGGCGGCTTCTTTGGCTGCTGCAGCGGTGGATGTGAAGATGAGAAGGGCTGTGAGCAGCAGGACTGGGCGTGGCATCGGAAGGGGAAAAGCTCAGGGGATGGTCACATACGGAGGTGGAGATGCCGATTTTCACGACGGCAAGCAGGATCGCAGGAATAAATCTTGAAGCCGCTACAAGATTCTCCGCGCAGGTGCAAGTCGGCGGATTATTCTCCGCCAACCGATCTCTTTCTATTTATGTCTTCTTCATCCGGTTCGTGGTGGGTGCGCTTGCTGCGCAGGTTGTTCGGGCAGTTTCACTACGAGCCGCCGGCTTGGCTGCCGCGCTTTGCCAGCTCTGCGGACGATCATTTGAGGCGGAATCCGGGTCGTTACGCGACTGGCATCGTGTTCTTGGGCGTTCTGGCTCTCGTGGTGCCGCAGGTGCTGGATTACATCGAGTCGCACCGGCCTCGGCCACGCCAGTTGACGGAACTGCGGCAGCTCAAAGGTGTGCTGAAGATGCCGGGTGTGACGCCGATCATCAAAAACAAGCCACAACCGCAGCCGATCACGGTGCAGTTTGATCATTCCATCGCCAAACTCGATGCCGTGGGCAAGGCGGCAGTCGGAGTGGCGCTCACACCGGCACATGAAGGCGGGTGGAAGTGGAACACGGACAAGCTGCTCGTCTTCACACCGGCGAAGGACTGGCCCGCAGGCACGGAGTTTACCGTGAAGCTCGACCCGGCGCAGTTGCCGCCCGAGGTCGCGTTGAAGGAGTCGAATTGGAAGGGTAAAACACCGGCGCTGCAGCTCTCGCCTGTCGAGTCCGAGTTCAAAATCGATCTGACTGATCCGTCGATTCAGAACGTCGTGGTCGGGTTCAATTCGACGCATCCGCTCGACAAGGCGCAGATCGAGCAACTCGTCTCGCTGGAGATCATCGGCGGCTCAGAGATCTTCGAGTGGAAGGGGCAGAAGCCGGATGCGCTCTTCACGATCGTGGAAGGCAAACATCAGCGTCAGTTCTGGATCCGCACCGCGCGCATCCAGGTGCCGGAGAAGGAGGATTTCGTGAAAGTGACGCTGCACAAGGAGATAACCACCACGCTCGGCGGTGCTTCGCTGGCGGCGGACTTCACCTCGAAGGTGCGCGTGCCGGACATTGAGAGCGGATTCAAGATCGCGGACTCGAACACGGAGATTTTAAAAACCGAGGATGGCGAGCCGGAACAGTTTCTCTTCATCAACACCGAGGGCTACGTGACGACGGAGAATCTCGTCAAACACTTTGGCGTGTGGCAGGAACCGGTGAATTTCAAGATTCGTAACGCAGTTGGCCTCATGGTTCCGCCAAGTCCGAACGATGTGACCGCTGACATCCTGCGCCAGTACACGCCGGTGACGCTGAAGTCGGTCGAACTGGAGCTGAGCGAAGATCATCCGGCGACGACGCGGCATGCCTTCAAGTTCCTCACGGAGCAGCAGGGCCGTTTGTTCGTTCGCATCACGAAGGGTGTCGAGGCGCTCGGCGGGTTTCGCCTTGGCAGTGAGTATCGCACGTTCGAATCCACGCCGCGATTTCCGAAGGAGGTGCAGTTGCTCGGCAAGGGCGGCATCCTCGCGCTGAACGGCGAGCGCAAGCTCTCGCTGCAATCACGCGGCGTGCCGTTCCTGCGTGTGAGCATGGCCCGTGTGCCGCAGCGGCAGGTGAATCACCTCGTCGTGACGACCGAGGGTGACTTCGCGAATCCATACTTCCGTATGGGCGACAGCTTCGACGAGTCGAACATCGCCCGCTTCCTGCGCCGCGTGCAGCCGGTGGCGATGAAGAACGAGTATCAGGCCGCCTACTCGATGATCGACTTCGCCAGTGCCCTGCAAACGCAGGAT
>DAORHS010000868.1:0-2159 GCA_035438165.1 Prosthecobacter sp. | reverse complement strand
GCTCATGCTGATCTTGGCAAAGGTGGCGCTGCCACGCCGGGTCTTCGCTTTGAGGATGCGCGCAAGATGCTGCGGCGTGTTGCCCACGCTCCAGCGTGTGCCGTCGATGCCCAGGAGACGCAGCGCACCGAAAAAGCACCCCGGATGCAAGTGTGCATCAGCCAGCGGTCGCAGCGTCTCGCGCATGATGAGCAGGAAGAGGTCCGGGCTGAGCTTCGCGCGACGCTGACTGAGGGCGGAGTCACTGAGGGTCATGCCGAAAAAATGGCGCAAGCATTGGGAGAAGCGACCGGCAAAGGGCAGCGCGTGAGCGATCAGGCCGACGATGATCTGCCAGGTGAGAATCTTGCGCCGTGGTCCCTATGTCGCTCCAAATCGCGGGTGTCGAGCCCCGACTCGTCCCAGTTCAACAAGTTGAGAATGCGGCTGACCAGATCGAAAGACTGAACTTGGGAACTGCGACGAGGGTGGATGGCGGTTGCATCCGCTGTCAGTTAACCAAGGAAATAAAAAGTACAGTAATTATAGCTTAAAGGCATTCAGGGACGTGGCAGCCGCCGCTCAGCGTTTTCACGAGAGCTGCCCTTGCGGTGGCAGCAGAACAGGTTTCCCAGCAGCCCAGTATTGCAGCAGAAGAGGATGACATGCTGACACTCCGCTGCTGATCCATCCCGCAAGCTTCTTGCCACACCCATTGTTTGAGGACTACATTCTCCGCTCAACCCTTGCATGGACGATTTTCTCGTTATCGACCGCGTCACCAAGTCCTTCGGCTCCCAGCGTGCCGTGGATGATGTTTCGTTGACGGTTTCTCAAGGGGAGGCGTTTTCGCTTCTGGGCCCGAGCGGTTGTGGAAAAACCACCCTGCTGCGCATGATCGCCGGGTTTGAGCGGCCGGACGGCGGGCGCATCCTTGTGGGCGGTCAGGACATCACTGCGCTGCCGCCGGAGCTGCGTCCGGTGAACACCGTGTTCCAGAACTACGCGCTCTTTCCCCATCTCAGCGTTTGGGAAAACGTGGCCTTCGGTCTGCGCATGAGCCGCCGCCCGCGCGAGGAGATTCGCAGCGGCGTGGACCGCTTGCTGGAGCTCGTGCGTCTGGGCGAGCACGCACGCAAACGTCCCGCCCAGCTCAGCGGCGGCCAGCGCCAGCGTGTCGCCATCGCCCGTGCGCTGGTGAACCGCCCGCAGGTGCTGCTGCTCGATGAACCGCTCGCCGCGCTCGACTTGAAGCTGCGCCAGCACATGCTCATGGAGCTGAACACCATCCACGAGCAGGTCGGCACCACCTTCATCTACGTCACCCACGATCAGGGCGAGGCCATGAGCCTGAGTGACCGCATTGCCGTGATGAACGGCGGCAAAGTGGAGCAGATTGACACGCCTGAGCATCTGTATGAAACGCCGCGCAGCAGCTTCGTGGCCACCTTCATCGGGGATGCGAACTTCTTCACCGGCACCGCCGTCGAGATGCAGCACGAGGGCTATGTGCGTGTGATGATCGACGGTCTGGGCAGTCCGCTTGTGCTGAGTCATGGAGCTGTGGCGTCGAATCAGCGGCTGCAGCTCATGGTGCGTCCTGAAAAGATCAGCCTCACGCTCAAACGCCCGCTCAGCGGCGACCGCGTGAATGCATTTCCCGGTGTGGTGGAAGACACCGCCTACTTCGGCTCACACACGCGTTATCGCATCCGCGCCGGAGAGCATCTGATCATCGCCCAGCTTCAGCGCAGCCGCTTCAGCGGTGGTGAGATTTGTCCGGCGCATGGCACGGCGGTATGGATGAGTTTTCACCCGGATGAAGGCCGCATCGTGCGGTTGGAGGACGCGGCGTGACCTCGGGTCATCAAGGCTCCAAGCAGTGGCTGCTCACCCTGCCTTCGCTGGCCTGGCTTGGCGTGTTCTTTGTGATTCCGGCCATTCTCGTCGTGGTCACCGCCTTTCGACCGGCGGATCTGCATGGAGGAGTGGGTGCGGGCTGGACGACGGCCACGATTGAGGAGCTTCGTGATCCGGCCTACCTGCCCATTCTGTGGCGCACCGTGTGGCTGAGCGGCGCGACGACCCTGGTCTGCCTGGTGCTGGCAGTGCCCATGGCTTTTCAAATGGCCCGCGTCGGCCCGCGCCTGCCGGTGAGTGGCCTGATCGTGCACGACCGC
>DAORHS010000867.1:0-2159 GCA_035438165.1 Prosthecobacter sp. | reverse complement strand
GTGGAATAGGTCCACACTGCCATGTGCGCGCCATTTCGGGCCGAGATTGAGTTTCGCCGCGTTTTCATCCAGCGGCGCGAAGTGCGCTTTGCACGGGATGGGTTTGCCGGATTCGTCATTGATCGCGAAATGGATGCCGGAGGCATTTGGCATTGTGACCTTCGGGGCCTGTGTGGTACCTTCGGCCACGGTGAAGCTCACCTTCACATCTGAGCGGCCCAGATCGGTGACTTGAAGCTCCACCGGCCCCAGGGGAAGCTTGAGGCTGTAGCTGCCTTCGGCATCCGGATAGGCCGTGAGGGTCTTTTTGCCATCCGGGACTTGGATCGAGGTCGTCGCGATGCCCTTGCCGTCCGCGCCGGTGATTTTTCCTGTCACGGTTCCAACCTTCACGCCTTTGACCGCGCGAACCTCGCCCACGGCCTGCGCAGGCGACGTTCCCACGGCAAAGAAGCGCGAGATGACGACTTCTTGCTTGGGCTGCATCTCAATGGTGTCCGCGAGCTTGTCGATGCCGGTGACATTGAGCGTTCCGAGCGCGTAGCCGCATTTGTGCGCCGGATTGATGGCGTCCACCCAGAAAATGCCCTCCGAGGTCATGCCGGTGGAGTCGAAGCGGGTGAAATCGGACTTGGTGTTCACCTTCTGCGGCTTGCCTGACTCGTTGCGCAGCACGGTGGTGATGAAGATGCCCTGCGCGCCGTCTTTGACGCGGTATTCGTGCCGTTTAAACACGCCGCCGTTCTTCGCAGCGGTGGTCACAGACTCGACGGCGGCGGCTCCGTCCTCTTTGACGTTGGCGATCTTCACATAGCTCACGGAACCGTGCCCGCAGGGGCCGTAAGCCACGAGCTGGTCATTGTTCGCGCCACGCAGGGTCAAATCGTAGAGACAGCCGGGTGAGACACCATCCTCGCCATAGAACGTGCTCATGTTCGCGCGGCGGTTCGGCGCGTTGTGCGAGATGACGGCCTCCACCTTGTCGCTGCGCAAAACGAAATCGCCCAGGATGCCATCAGCTTCCTTGCCTTTGGGAAGTTCGGCCTCGCGGCCAAGCGCGGCTTCAAAAACTTCGGCGGCGGGCAGTGCGCTTGCGATGAGCAGGGGGAGCAAAAGAGCAAATTTCATGGTGCGGGAGTGAAGCTGTATCAAACGAATCGGTGAGAGTCATCTTGTGGCGGGACACAACTTTGTTAATCTCGCCGCGTGGCCGTTTCTGCCCAACGTCTCGTCTGGCTCGATCTGTTCCGCGGTCTCGCGGTGCTCGGCATGGTCTGGACGCATTCGGCCCACACGTTTCTCGATGCGCGGCTGCGGGACACCTCGTGGTTTCATGAACTCGATTATTATCACGGCTTGATCGCCCCCGCGTTCTTCTGGATCGCCGGTTTCGTGCGTGCCCATGTGACGACGGGGAAGTCCAGGCCTGCGTGGCCTGCGGCGAAGCGTCTGCTGATGGTGTGGCTCATCGGCTACCTGATGTATGTGCCCTGGCAGGCGCTGTTCACGCCGGAGGCATGGCGGGCGGCCTGCACGGTCAATGTGCTGCACTGTCTGGCGGTAAGCGGGCTGCTGATGCTGGTGGCCGAGCGCTTCGGACGCTGGCGGAATGCGGTGATCGCCGTGCTGCTTCTCACATTCGTCGGCTTGCAAAAGTCGGCCGAGAGCTGGCACACGGGCCTGTTGTTGATTGATCAGTACTTCAATCGCAACCACGGCTCGTGGTTTGCGCTGTTTCCCTGGGTGGGCTTTGGGATGGCGGGCTTTCTGACACGCAGCCTCTGGAACGGTGCCGCGAATCGTGGCGCGGTGGCTACATTTGTGTCAGGTGCGCTGCTGACCTTTGCGCAGCCTTTTTCGCCGTGGCCGGGAGGGGCGCCGGAGTTCTTTCTGGAGCGCCTTGGGTGGGTGATGATGGCCGCCGTGCTGACTGCCTGCGTGGCGGACCGAATCAGCAACACCACCGGCTGGCTGCAGCTCGCCGGCCGTGAATCACTGCTCCTCTACGTGGCACATCTGCTGCTGATCCATGCCGTGCCTCTGCCGAAGCAGCCTCTGCAGCAGCTTGTGGGTGCGACGCAGCCACTGTGGATCGTGTTTTTGATCTTCGTGGCTTTGTTCGCAGCTTCGCTGGCCATGGGGTGGTGGAACGAACGACG
>DAORHS010000866.1:0-2160 GCA_035438165.1 Prosthecobacter sp. | reverse complement strand
GGTGCTGCGCAGGACGACGTGGCCGCTGAAGGGGTCCTGTTTGAAGAGGAACTCAAACGCGCCCTCCAGCTTCTCCGTGGGCACCTTCCAGGCCACCAGCGCGCCTTCGGCGAGCTTGTTGGCCAGCAGGGTCTGGCGCACGCGGCGGATGACGCCGGCGGCGAGCATGGCGCGGATGCGCTCCACCACGGTGTCAAAAGGCAGGCCGCTCTGCTCGGCAATGAACTGGAAGGGATGCTGGTGGAAGCCCTTCACCCGGTCCTCGCTGACGGAGAGGATCTGGGCGTTGACGGGATCGGTGTGGTCGGTGGGAAGGGTGACGTCGGACATGATGGCTGAAATCGGGGGATCAGACCCTTAGCGGGGCATGCGCGGAATGCGAGATTTGAAATTTGCGATTTAGCACCCGCCCATTGCGGTCTAGCATGCACCCATGAACCACCGCAAGCCCACGGCCGCCATGCGCAGGCGCCACAACCTGATCGCCGCCTGGCGCGGCGTGGAGGACGGGCCGCTGATGGACCTGCCCACGCTCATGGCGGGCGATCTCGCCGCGCAGATCATGGCGAAGGCCGGCATGGCCAACCGCGTGAAGCTGGAGGACATCCTCGCCGCGTGGGAGGAGATCGTGGGCGCCATGCTGTTCCGCATGACCCGCCCGGACACCTTCGAACGCGGCGTGCTGACCGTGCGCCTCATGCAGCCCACCGCCCATCACGCGCTGATGCAGGAGAAGGTCAAGATCCTCAAACGCCTGCAGGAAAAGCTGCCGGGCGCCAAGATTCGTGATGTCCGCTTCCGCCACGGTTGAGCGAAAAAATGACGAAACCAGAATGGCGAATGACGAATTGCTTCCAAACAAGCCCCGGCCTTCGTAATTCGGACTTCATTCGTCATTCCTCATTCTGATTTCGTCATTCCCTCCCCTCTTCAACTCATTGAACTCCCACCAACACGCCGCTCTCATCATCGTCGGTCACGGTTCCACCACGAACCCGGACTCCAGCGCTCCAACGCACCTCCACGCCGACTCGATCCGCCGCCGTGGTCTGTTTCGTGAAGTCGTCTGCTGCTTCTGGAAAGAGGAGCCAAACATGCGCGAGGTCTATGAGATGGTGGACAGCGAGGTCATCTACATCGTGCCGAACTTCATCAGCGAAGGCTACTTCTGCCAGCAGGTGCTCCCGCGCGAACTGCGGCTCGACGGCCCGACCACGCATCGCGATGGCAAAACGATCCACTACTGCGATCCGGTGGGCATCCACCCGAACATGACCCGCCTGCTGCTTCAGCGGGCCGACGAAGTGGCGCCGCATGTGCCGCGGGAGCAGACCAGCCTCGTCATCGTCGGCCACGGCACGAGCCTGAACGAAAACTCCACCAAGGCCATCCAGGACCAGGTCGCTCTCATTCGCGCCGGGCACTATGGCTTCGCCGAGGTGATCGACGCCTACATGGAGGAGGCGCCCTTCGTCGCCGAGTGGGCGAAGCTCACCACCGCGCCGAACGTCGTCGTCGTGCCCTTCTTCATCGCCGACGGCCTGCACAGCTTCCAGGACATCCCCGTGCTGCTCGGCATGCGCGAGGAAGTGGGCGCCGCACTCAGCGAGATCGGCGTCTTCCACCAGAACCCGCATGAGCTTCAAGACCGCCAGGTTTACTACAGCGGGGCCATCGGCACCGAACCGCTGATGGCGGACGTCATTCTCGATCAGGTGAACGATTTTGACAAAATGCACGGGATCAGTTCGCAGTTCTCAGTTCGCGGTTCGCCGTTGATTGACACGCTGGCCGCGTGGTTGAAGCAAGGTCGCGACTCCATCGGCGAGATCGCGATCACCTCGCATGCGGACGGCTCCTTTTCGCTCTGCCACATTGCCGATCGCGGCCAGGAGGATCTGCAGGTTCACCATGAGGCCCACGATGCGCTGTTCATCGCCCGCAACGATGCCGGCGGCGCGTTTCGCTCGCTGCATTCGGCGCCGACCTTGAATCGCGGCTGGCGGCTTGATCTCACCGACCTCGACGAGCTTCGCCTCGCCCTCGACTTCTTCTATCCCGCCGCCCTCGGCATGGCGCATGCCTTGGAGCAGGAAAAACTCACCGCCGTCCCCCTGCGCGACCTGCTGGGCCGCCAGACCGGCATGTATCGCTTCGCCA
>DAORHS010000865.1:0-2160 GCA_035438165.1 Prosthecobacter sp. | reverse complement strand
GGAAGTCGATCTCATCGTCAAAGGCGGCGACTACGGCTGGAGTCATCGCGAAGGTTTGCACGCTTTCGATCTTGGTCCCGGCAAGGACATGCCGCCTGCCGCATTCAAACCCATTGATCCCATCTTCGAGTATCCGCGCACCACCGGTCTCAGCATCACCGGCGGTTGTGTGTATCGCGGCACGAAGTTCCCCGAGTTCAGCGGCGCGTATTTCTGCGCCGACTACGCCTTTGGCCGCATCATCGTTCTGCGCGAGCAGGAGGGTGCGTGGAGGCATGAGATCATCGCGGTGGAGAACACGATCGCGGGCATTGGCATCGACCCGCGCAATGCTGAGCTGTTGTTTGCCAATCTTGGCAAAGGCAGCGTGATGCGGCTGCGCAAGTTGTAGGACCTCGAATCCGCCGTCCGCCCCTTGCCATCATGAACCGAATCCTGCTGCTGTTTCTCGTTTCCGCCACGCTTGTGTTCGCCGATGAGCTGCCCACTGACGACGGCTTTCGTGGCATCTGGTATTCCAACCAGCCGACGAAGGACGAGTATCGCTTCAAATACAGCGGCGGCATGGCGACGTATCCGCAGCAGCACGCGCCCATCGCGATCTACAGCGCTGCGGCGAACAAGACCTTCTTCGTCTATGGCGGCACCACGGCGCGCACGGCGGCGGACAAGCAGCAACTGCTGCACATGATCTCGTTCTTCGATCACGCCACCGGCTTGGTCGCGCGGCCTCGCATCCTGCTGAACAAGAAGACCGATGACGCGCACGACAATCCCGTGCTCTCCATCGACGACGCCGGTCATCTGTGGGTCTTTTCGCCCTCGCATGGCACCTCGCGTCCGTCGTTCATCCATCGCAGCGTGCGGCCTTACGACATCACCGAGTTCGAGCGCGTCACGGAGACCAATTTCTCCTACGTCCAGCCGTGGTGGCTGCCGAAGCACGGTTTCTTGTTCCTGCACACGCACTACGAGAAACCCGGCGCCGGCAAAGGCGTGCGCGGCTTGAACACGATGACGAGCCGCGATGGCCGCGAGTGGAGCGCACCGCGTCCGTTCGCGAACATTGCGCAGGGCGACTACCAGATCAGTTGGTGGGCCGGCGGTGTGCGCGTGGCCACCGCATTCGATCATCATCCGCCGCCGCTCGGGCTCAATGCGCGCTCGAACATCTACTACCTCGAAACACCCGATGGCGGCCAGACCTGGACCACCGCGGCGCAGGAAAAGGTGAACCTGCCTTTGCACGACGCGAAAAATCCCGCGCTGATCTATGACTCCATGAGCGAAGGCAGGCTGGTGTATTTGAAGGATCTCAACTTCGACAAGGAAGGCCGCCCGGTGATTCTATTTCTTACCAGCCGTGGCTTTGAGCCGGGGCCAAAGAGCGGACCCCACGAATGGAAGACCACACGCTGGACCGGCAGCGGGTGGCAGGTGCGGCCCTTCACGACTTCCGACAACAACTACGATCACGGCTCGCTCTACATCGAGGACGACGGCACCTGGCGCATCATCGCGCCCACGGAAACCGGACCGCAGGCCGGCAATCCCGGCGGCGAGATGGTGATGTGGACCAGCAGCAACGAGGGCGCGACGTGGACGAAGGTGAAGCAGCTCACGCACGACAGCGTGTGCAATCACACCTATGCGCGGCGTCCGTTGCACGCGCATCCGGCCTTCTATGCCTTGTGGGCGGATGGCCATGGCCGCGAGCCCTCCATGTCCTCTCTCTACTTCACCGACCGCGAAGGCACGCAGGTCTGGCGTCTGCCCACGATGATGGATGCAGATTCCGCCAAGCCCGAGATCGCCTGGTGAGACCGCACTTCACGCGAGGATTTCCTTCACCACGCTGCCCTTCAGATCCGTGAGCGTCCAGTCGCGGCCGCTGTAGCGATAGGTGAGCTTGTCGTGATCGAGGCCGAGCAGGTGCAGCATCGTGGCGTGCAGGTCGTGGATGTGGACTTTGCCCTCCACACCCTCGGCACCGTAGTCATCGGTGACGCCGTGGCGATGACCCGCCTTCACGCCGCCGCCGGCCATCCAGATGGTGAAGCCGCGGTTGTTGTGATCGCGACCATCCGCGCCTTCGCCCGCGGGCGTGCGGCCAAACTCGCCCGCGAACACGACCAGTGTGTCCTCCAGCAGGCCGCGTTG
>DAORHS010000864.1:0-2168 GCA_035438165.1 Prosthecobacter sp. | reverse complement strand
CGGAGGTGTCCGCCATGCCGCCGACATTCAGCAGGGGCGTCCAACCGGCCTGACGTGACTGGCTCTCGGCAGGTCCGCGACGAAGAGGCGTGAGCATGATGAGCACCGCCGCAAGTGTCACGGTGGCTGCGAGCATCTGGCTCGTCGTTCTGGCACGCTGCCGGGTCATGGTTAGGCCAATTATTTAACTTTTCCGAAATAATGTCAACCGATGGTTTTGCCCGGCCTTTTTGCTTGTTTTCACTCGTTTCTCAGCCAGCGATGGGCGGTGATTTTGATCCTAACCGCAGGCTTTGGCGATGGGCATAACACCGCCGCACGCTCTGTGGCGGAGGCTTTGACCCGCCTGTGCCCCGACGAGGAAATCGAAGTGATCGACCTGATCAGCGAGGCGCAGCCTCTCGTCTCCACGGTGTGCAAAAGTCTATATCAGTTCGCCATCACCCACTGGCCGTCCGCCTGGCGCATGACCTATGATCTGATGGGGAGGCCCTCGGTCACCGGCCCGGAAGCTGTCTGGCAGACTGCCCTGGTGAACGCCCTGAAAAAGCGTGTGGAGACGCAGAAACCTCGCCTCATCATCAGCACCTACCCGCTGTATGCCGTGCTGCTGGAGACGTTGAGGAAACAGCAGCCCGTGCCGCCGCTTTGCACCGTCATCACCGACTCCATCAGCGTCAACCGCATCTGGGTGATGTCCGGCAGCAGCCTGTTCTGTGTGGCCGACGACGAGACCAAGAAGGTCGTCATCGGTTTCGGAGTGCCTGAATCAAAGATCCGCGTCACCGGCTTTCCGGTGAGCCTCGCCTTCATCGAACCTCTTCCGCAAGAGGCACCGCATTCAGACGGTCGCATCCTCTACCTGCCCTCCACCACGGGACGCCGTGTGGCCGCCACGCTTAAGGCGCTGAAACCGCTCCTCCTCCGTGGAGTCAGGCTGACGCTCCCGGTCGGCAAGCATGACCGGCGCCTGTATCATATTTTGCGCCGGTTCACCGACTCCCTGCCTCCCGAAACGGTCGAGATCATCGGCTGGACGAAGCGCATTCCGGAATTCCTGCGCACGCACGACGTCGTCATCTGCAAGGCCGGCGGAGCCATTCTGCACGAGGTGCTTGCCGCGAAAATCCCCGCTGTCATCGATTACGTCGTACCCGGCCAGGAGGAGGGCAATGCCGAAATGCTCGTCAAACACGACGGCGGCATCGTCACCAACAGCGCCAAAGAAACAGCGGCAGCCGTCGAGAGCATCCTCACCAACAACGGCGCTGTCGGCCGTCGCATGCGCGCCAGCATGGTCAGGATCAGCGTGCCTGACGCCGCCGTGCGCACCGCCAAGGCGGCGCTGACCGTCGCGACGCCCTGATCGGAGATGGATGTGAAACCACCAGTGCCCGTCGCCTGCGCCATGATCATGCGCGATGAGCGTGTCATGATCGCCCGACGCCCACCGGACAAGAGACTCGGCGGCCTTTGGGAGTTCCCCGGTGGCAAAGTCGAGCAGGGAGAGTCTGCCGAAGCCGCCCTGCATCGCGAACTGCATGAAGAACTCGGCTGCACGGTGCGCATCACGCAAACGCTCGCGCCCTTCGTTCACGAATACCCCTGGGGCAGCATTGAGTTGATTCCGTTTCTTTGCGAGCTCACGACCGGAAGCGCCGCCCCCCACCCGCATGAGCACACGGCCCTGGCGTGGGTGGAGCGCGGGCAATTGAGTGCTTATGAACTCGCACCAGCCGACCTGCCGCTCATCGCCTTGATTTAGGCGGCGCACGTTTCGGCGTTCCCCAGGCACCGCGTTGCGCGGCCCTAGCCTCGCGCTCCAGAGCACGCAGGTGGCCTTCGAAGTCGAACTCGCGTCGTCCGTCCGGCATCAGCGTGCCCTTGGTGTGGATCCGGCAGAGACCGGCCTTCACCAGTTTCTCGGACAACTCCTCACCATCTTCAAAAAACACCAGCGCATAGGAGCGCGCGCTGTCATACACACGTTCCCAGCGTGTCTGAATGGTGAAGCGCTGTTCGTGCAGCAGCTTTTCGGTAAACGCCTTCGCCTCCAGCCCCACATGGACCGTCTGGGGAATGCTCAAACCGCCGAAATAACCCGCCTGATCTTTCAGACGGCTGTTGACCAGCGCATACTGCCGCTTTTCCGGGCAATCGACGAAATA
>DAORHS010000863.1:0-2183 GCA_035438165.1 Prosthecobacter sp. | reverse complement strand
GAAGCCCCGGCGCTGGACGCAGCTCGCGAAACCTGACGGCATCACTGACCCATGGGGGCACAAGCTCGTTTATCGCAACCCTGGAAAACACAATGCGGGTGGTTACGACGTGTTCTCCCTCGGACCCGACGGAGTCGAGAACACCGAGGACGACATCGGCAACTGGTGATCCGCCATGCAACGACGCGCCACCGGCTTCACCCTGCTGGAGATGATCGTGGTGCTCGCCATCGCGGCGCTCATCATTGGCATCGGCGCAGGCGCCGTGCAGCGGCTCACCGAGGAGCATCAACTGCAGCGCACCGCGCACGATGCGGAACGCGTGTTCATGCAGTCGATGACGAGAACGTTGCTCACCGCGCAACCTCAAGAAGTGGATCTGGAGGGCTTGACGGGAGGTGCCAGACTCACCGTGCGGCGCGCAGGCTCGGCGGATTTTGAGCCGGTGTCCGGACAACAACTTCATCTGCGCCCCGGCGGACTTTGTGAACCGCTGACGCTGCGCTGGCAGAACGGCGCGGCATGGGTCAGCGCCACGCTGGATCCGTTGACGGGATCGTTTCGTGATCTGGAGGAGCGCTTATGAAGCGTCGTGCATTCACGCTGCTGGAGACACTGCTGGCGCTGATGGTCTTCAGCCTGGCCGTGGTGGCGCTGGTGGAGGCCGTACATCAGCTCGGCGAACACACGCTGCTGCGACGGCATGAAACCGCCGTGCAGGAACGCATGCGGTCATTGCTCGTCGAGCACACGCGCCTGCCTGATTCCCCTGTGGAAATGCAACTCAAGGAGGGTGACGTGACCTACACGGTCAGGCACACGCCTCTGGACCTGCGCAACAAGAATGGCGCGCCACTGCCCCAGATGTTCGAAGTGAAAGTGACGGCAGACTGGCGCGACGGCCGCGTTGCGCAGCAGGTCACGGCCGAAACCTGGGTTTATCCGCCGCTGTTCGGCTTTGGCACGCCTCCCCAATGAAAACGCCCACGTTCCAACGACGACAAGCAGGTGCATTCACGCTGCTGGAGGTGATCATCGTCCTCGCGATCACCGCCCTCCTGCTGTCCGCCGTTTACACTGTGGCGCAGGGAACACTCACCCTGGCGGACAACGTCCGCCGCGCTCAGAGCCGCGATACGCGCCAGCAGGCTTTCACCACGTTCTGCGAGCATCTGTTCACCGAACTGCCCGCGACCGCCGCGTTGAATCTGACCACGCAGGAGAATGACGGGCAGTATCTGGCCGTGCTGGAGTTCGAAAATGTGAATTCGCCTTATGACGGCAAAACGAACTGCCATGTGACGCTCGCCACGTTTGCGCTGGCGGGCGGCGGCCTGCGCATGGATCTCATCTGCCAGTCCACCGACAACGCGCATGCCGAAACACGCGCAGCCCTGTTTGACGATCTGCTGCAATGCGAATGGCGCGTCTTTGATCCCGCCACACGGCAATGGATGCACAACTGGAAGGCACCGTTCAATCCGGCGGCGCCGGTCGCCCACAAGCACCCATCACTGGTGACATTCACCATCCACCACGCAGGCGAACCACCGCAGCACCACACCTTCTGGATCGCCCCTGCGGAAATCCCCACGGCTGCCCATTGATCACCGGATCGGCTTGGGCAGAGGCAGCACTGGAGAGGCGAAACGAACGCGCTGAGGCGCGGATGTGGTGGAGACCATCGTAGCAGGTTGAGGTGGAGTCATGGCCGACGCCTTCAAGGTCTGGCGACCTCCAGTCGTCGGCACAGAGGGCGCGACGGTGGGAGTAACCGCAGGCAGAGGAATTTTGGGCAGGATGAGCGGCTTTGTAGTGGACCGGGACGGGACGGACTGTTTGGCAGCCGCCATGCGGGTGACTTCATTGGCGGCCATCTGCCCAAGATAATTTGTGTCATACCGGATCATTGCCGCCTCCGTGCCCAGCGTGATTTCAGCGAGGCAGTCGTCGCGATTGATCTCCCCTTGAAAAGATTTCAGGCGCATCCCGCCCGGTCCAGGCCTGTCCTTGCGCAGCAGAATGCGTTCGCTGGTCTTGGTGTTCACCACCACCACTGTGGGATTGTCCGCCGCACCATAGTGCGAACCGATGGCCAGATCTTTGGCGAACGAACCCTGTGCGACCAGCCGTTCTGCGGTCTTCAAGGTGAAGGGATTTTTTGCCCAACCTGCCTCATAACG
>DAORHS010000862.1:0-2185 GCA_035438165.1 Prosthecobacter sp. | reverse complement strand
AAGCCGACACTGGCGAGACCGGTGATCATGAAACACACCGCGAGGCCGGGCACCTGCTCGTAGAAGCCGTGATGCTCGCGCAACGAAAGCGCGCCGAAGCGAGCCTCCAGCGCACGCACGGAGAAGGCGAGGCCGGCGAGCGAGAGCGCGGAAGAAATCCACAAACATAGGGCGGCGGTGAGGCCGTTTGAGGTGTGCAGCATCACGGCGAACATCACCAGCGCGGTCTGGCTGAGACAGAGATGCGCGAAGAACCTGCGCACCTCGTTCTGCACGATGGCCATGCCGCCGCCATACACGGCGGTGATGAGGCAGATGACGCTCGCGGCGTTGAGCATCCACTCGGGGGTCGAGGGCAGCAGCAGGCGTAAAGCGGCGAGCACTTCCATCAGCGGCAGCACAAAGACCATCGCGGTGCCATACGAGGCGCCTTGGAAGAGCGTCGGCAGCCAGCCATGCAGCGGCACAATGCCGCCGCGCAGCAGCAGCGCGAGCAGGAGCATCCCATAGCCGGCTTTTTGACCTGCAAACTGCCATCCAATCACGAGCAGCACGACAAACAGGCCCATGTGGATCAAATAACCGCGCACCGGATGCCCGCGGCTCATCAGATCCCACAGCGGCACCATCACGCCAAGCACCAGCAGCGCGATGAGCATCCACGGTGTCTGGCACGTCACTGCCGCAAGGCTGACGAAGGCGGCGATCAGCAGGCGCACGCAAAACATCGGCGACACGCGCGACTTTGCGGTGCCGAGCAAGGTCAGCAGGTGCAGCAGCGCCAGCACGGGCAGCATCGGCGCGGCGAGATCATCGACCGCGAAATGCTTCAGCCACGCGATCCTTGTGCCGGTGAAGGAAAAATTGCCCGCTGTCGCTGTGAACAGCATGGCGATGAAGAAGCCCAGGCTCGTGCGCATGGCCACGGCGGGCACTTTGATGAACGAAACGACCACCGCGCCGAGCAACGGCAGCAGCAACGTGAGTTCGAGCCAGGAAAAGCCGCTCATAGGTCACGCGGCGCCTCCTTCGCCTTGGGTTCGCCATCGAGCAGTTTCGCCCACTTTGTCTCCAGTTCATCCAAACCGCGAAACAGTGCCACAAACGGCCGCGCAACACACTTTTCGAGCAGGGTGTCGAGATAGCCGCGCTCCAGCGAGAAGCGGTACAGCCAGCGTTGCGTGGCGAGCGGGAGTTTTTGCTCCCACATCACGCCTTCCTCATGCGGACGGCTGCCGATGGCGTTTTCGAGCTGGTGATGATCGTGCAGCAAACTGGGCGCGCGCAGGAATTGCAGCGTGCGCAGGCAGGCGTGGCCGAGAAGATGCAAAAGAGCGAGGTAGCGGAAGCCGAGACCGATTTCGGCGATGATGATGCCGACCTGCGTCAGCGAAGCAAAGGCGAGCGCGGATTTGATGTCGCTCTGCACGCGACCGGCGAGGTAGGCGAAGGCTGACGTGCTCAAACCGAGGACCACGACGGCGACTTGCAGCCAGACCGAGCTGTCGAGCACCGGACTCACGCGCAGCAGCAGGAACGCGCCGAGATGCACGGACAACGCTCCATAAAACACCGCGCTCGACGGCGTGGGGCCTTCCATCGCACGCGGCAGCCAGCCGGAGAAGGGGATCAACGCCGATTTGCCCGCCGCCGCGATGACGAAGAGCACGCCGAGCAAGGTGAAGTGCGGCCCGATGAGCAGCGGATCATGCGCTGGCCACGCCTTGTCGCCGACAAGGTGGTCGAAGTCACCCGCGCCGTTGATTTCATGCATCAAGATGGCCGCGAGAAGCAGCGCCACATCGCAGAAGCGATACACAATCCACACCCGCAGTCCGTTGCGCGGTGGCGACGGTCGCTCCTGGAAAAAGGCGATCAGCAGCACGGAGGACAGACCCACCATTTCCCAGCCCGCAAACAGCGTCTCCACGGTGTCGGACAACGACGCCGTGACCATGCCGAGCAGGAAGATGGCAAACAGCACGAAGAACCGCTGATAACCGCGCTCATGATGCAGGTAGCGCGTGGAGAAGGCGCCGATCACCGCGCACAGCACCAGCGTGAGCATTACGTACGAGAGGGAGAGCAGATCGAGCACGAACTCGAACTTCAAATGATAGCTCGACGTGATGATCCAGTCCCCCAGCTCGATGGAATGCTGCGCCACGCGATGCCAAAGCATGAT
>DAORHS010000861.1:0-2186 GCA_035438165.1 Prosthecobacter sp. | reverse complement strand
CGAATTCGGCCGCACACCGAAGATCAACGACAAAGGCGGCCGCGATCACTGGCCGCGTGTCGCCTCCGCGCTGCCCGCCTGCGGCGGTATGCGCACCGGCCAGGTCATCGGTGCCACCGACAAGCATGCCGGTGAACCCACCGACCGCCCCGTCGCCTTCGGTGAAGTTTTTGCCACGCTATATAAGCAGATGGGCATCGACGTGACGAAAGCCACGCTCACCGATCTGACCGGCAGGCCGCAGTATCTCGTGGACGGCAATCTGCCGATGGCGGAGCTGGTTTGAGCCTTGCCATCGGTGCTCCATTGGAGTATAGAGGCGCGTGGAGTTCATTGAGTTTTCCCACTTCGCTAAGAATCTGCCGCTGCTCGGCGATGACGACGCATATCTGGATTTGCAGCTTCATTTGATGGAGCGTCCCGAATCCGGTGCCGTCATCCCAGGCAGTGGAGGTCTTCGCAAACTACGCTGGGCGGGTTCTGGCCGTGGAAAACGAGGCGGGCTCCGTCTCATCTACTACTACGTCACTGCCGAAGGCCAGATTCTCCTCCTCCATCTCTATGCCAAGAACGACATGGAGGATCTGGACGCGCAGATGACCCGTCAGCTCAAGCAACTCGTCACCGAACACCTCGCATGAACAAGAAAACCCTCGAAGAAATCAAATCCTCCATCCGTGAGGCCGGCGCTGTGCGCCGTGGTGAAAAAGCACCTGTCCGCGTCTGGCGGCTGATCAAGCAGCCTGATGGCAGCGTCAAACGCACACAGGTAGAGCCGCACAAGTATCAGGGCGAAAAGAAAGCCCAGTGGAATGCGCAGACTGAAATCGTGGCGGCGCGTTCTGCCTTGTCGATGTCGCAATCGCAATTCGCTGGCTTTCTCGGCATCAGCATTCGCACCCTGCATCATTGGGAGCAGGGCAGCCGCAAGCCGACCGGCGCGGCCCGCGTGCTGATCCAGGTCGCACAGAAAGAACCCAAGGCGATCAAACGCGTGCTGGCGACTGCTTGATGGGCATGAAAGCGATTTTCGTTCTGCTTGTGATCATCGGTCTGACGGCGTGCTCTTCAACGAGCGCACCAATCTCTGGCGAAACGGCGGAGACGATTGGAATCGCCAGCATGTCTGCTGACCGCATGATCACCGTCATGCTTCGCGCTGAAAACGGCAAAGACGTCGTCGGCGATGTCGCTTTCTTCATGAATCCGGGCCACAAGGACTACGAGAAGACGATTCAACATGTTGGCGGTTTGAAGCCAGGGCAGACGAAGCCCTATCCAGCGTGGCCTGAGAAAGAATGATCCTCGTATCATCTCGTTTCCCCCGACAAGATTCCCATTCTCAGCCCGTAGGTTCTCGCCGTCATGAACCTGCCACGCCTCACCCTCCTCGCCGCCATCGCGTCTTCCTCGGCTTTCGCTGCCGATGCACCGCGTCCGCTGAATTTCGCGAACGACATCGTTCCCATCCTCACGAAGGGCAGTTGCAACTCGGGCGGCTGCCATGGCAAGTCGGGCGGGCAGAACGGCTTCAAGCTCTCGCTGCTCGGCTTTGAGCCGCAGGAGGACTATGAGCACATCGTCAAGGAAGCGCGTGGCCGTCGTGTGTTCCCTGGATCGCCGGAGCAGAGCCTGCTTTTGACCAAAGGCACCGCGCAGTTGCCCCACGGTGGCGGCAAGAAGCTCGATCCGAACTCTGAGGACTACGCCGACATCACCCGCTGGATTCGCGAAGGCATGCCGTATGGCAAGGACACCGATCCAAAGATGGCCAGCATCAGCGTGGAGCCCTCGAAGCTCACCATGCCGCTCAAAGGCGCGCAGCAGCTCAAAGTGACCGCGCACTACACCGATGGCAGCACGCGCGATGTCACCAAACGTGCTCTTTATGAGGCGAACGAGAAAGCCATGGCCGAGACGACCGAAACCGGCCGCGTGCAGCTCTTTGATCTGCCGGGCGATGTCGCCGTGATGGTGCGCTATCAGGGCAAAGTGAGCACGTTCCGCGCGACGGTGCCGCTGGGTGCTCCTGTCGATAAACTTCCCGCAGTGAGCAACTTCGTGGACGATCTCGTCTTCGCGAAATTGAAGACCATCGGCATGCCGCCGTCCGATTTGGCCGATGACGGCACCTTCATCCGCCGCCTCACGCTCGATCTCACCGGCCGTCTGCCCACCGCCGCTGA
>DAORHS010000860.1:0-2188 GCA_035438165.1 Prosthecobacter sp. | reverse complement strand
TTCCTCACCGGCAAGACCGACGTGTCCAACGATGTCGTCCTCGGCACCGGCCAGATGAATTGGACCGCGATCTTCGCCGCCGCGCGCAAGAATGGCGTGCAGCACTACTTCATCGAGGACGAATCACCCACCTCGATGGAGCAGATTCCGAACAGCCTGACGTTCCTACGAGCGAACGGCTTCGAGTGAGGTTGAGAGAACTTTGGTTGGGATGAGGACAGATTTGAACCGCTGATATGACGCTAACAGGACGCTGATGGAGACCGTCAGGATTTAGCGTCTCATCAGCGTCAGATTAGCGGTTTAAAAAACCCGAAACACACTAACTCGCTCGTTCAAATCCGAACCACGAATGATCTCACGCCGCCTCCATGCCATCATCCTGCATGGCGTTTTCATCCTCTCCGGCATCTCGGCGCTGATCTACCAGCTCGTATGGCAGCGTGCGCTGCTCACGATCTACGGCAGCAACGTCGAATCCGTGGCGATGGTCGTGGCGGCCTTCCTGGCCGGACTCGGTATCGGCAGTCTCGCAGGCGGCTGGATTTCCAAATCAACACGCGCGCCACTCGTGCTGCTGTTCGGCCTCGCCGAACTCGGTGTCGGCACCTACGGCCTCGTCTCACTGAAGTTGTTCGACGCAGTTGGCGCCATCACCTCCGCGCAAGCCCACGGCCTCACCACCGGCGCGCTGGTCTTCCTGCTCGTGTTTCTACCAACATTGCTCATGGGAGCCACGCTGCCGCTGCTCGTCGCGCATCAGGTGCGCTATACGGCCCATGTCGGGCAAAGCGTGAGCCGACTCTACTTTGTGAACACACTCGGAGCCGCGCTCGGTGCCTTCATCGCCGCGCACTGGCTGCTCGGCAGCTTCGGCATGAGCGGCACCGTGCGCATCGCGGCCAGTTTGAATGCGCTCGCGGCAGTGATCGTACTGGTGGCGCTCAGAAAACCGTCTCAGGCGGCGGAACAGCCCGCATCGTCTCAGGCATCAGGCTTCAAAGCAGAAATCCCTTTCCACACCGCGTTGCTGTGGTCCGCGCTGTCGGGATTCATCGCCCTCTCGTGGGAAATCATCTGGTCCCGCGTCTTCAACTTCGCCAGCGCTTCCCGAGCCCCCGCCTTCGGCTGCATGCTTGGCAGCTACCTGCTCGGCCTGGCGATCGGTTCTTTGCTCAGCCCGCGACTGTTGACCCGAACCGGTGAGCTTCGTCCCAAGCTCGCGCGCTGGGTGCTCCTTTCGAGCATCGCTGGATTTCTCGTCGCACCACTCACCAGCATCACGGCGGCGCAGGTGTTTTGGGAATACGGTTACCTGTTGGTCATGGCCGCCGGAGCGCTCATCGGTCTCACCTTTCCGTTGCTCTGCCACGCGGCCATTCCGCCCGGACAAAACACCGGCAGCCAGCTTTCACGGCTCTATCTCGCCAACATCATCGGCTCGGGCGCGGGAAGTCTGCTCACAGGTTTCGTCTTCATGGAATGGATGAGCCTGCAGGTGCTGAGCTGGCTGCTGCTCGCCGTTTCCTGGCTCTGGGTCGAAGGCATCGCCCGGTTTCAACTGCCCATCAGACCGCGCCTTCTGCCGCTGTTCACAGCGTTCGTCACCCTGATCCCGTTCCAAGGCTTCTACGAGCGACTGCAATACAAGCACGAGTTCAAGCACGGCATGCGCTTCGTGCAGACCATCGAAACGCGTCACGGCGTCATCACGGTGGACACCAGCAACGCGGTTTACGGCAACGGTGCTTATGACGGCGTCATCGGCACGAAGCTGGAGCCGAAATCCTGGCTCGTGCGGCCTTACTTCCTCTCTGCCGTCCGTGATCGCATCGAAAACGTGCTCGTCATCGGCGTCGCCAGCGGTTCGTGGACGCAGATCCTCGTCAATCATCCGCAGGTGAAAAAAGTCACCGCCATCGAACTCAGCCACGGCTACCTCGATCTCATCCGTTCGCGCCCCGAAGTCGCCAGCCTGCTCACGAATCCCAAACTCGAACTCGTCATCGACGACGGCCGCCGCTGGCTGCGCCAGCATCCTGAGGCGAAGTTCGACGCCATCGTGATGAACACCACGCACCACTGGCGCGAATTCGCCTCCGCCCTGCTCTCCCGCGAGTTTTTGACCGAGGTCAAAGCGCACCTCACCCCCGACGGCATCGCCTTCTGGAACTGCACTGAATCCCCG
>DAORHS010000859.1:0-2191 GCA_035438165.1 Prosthecobacter sp. | reverse complement strand
TTGCGTGCTGCTGTACCAGTCGCCGCTGTCGGCCATGGCGCGCGAGCGCCTCGATCTGCATGTCATTGAGATCCGGGGCGATCTTGACGAGCAGCGGCACGGTTTTGCCGTGCTCCTTCTGCAAGGATGCCTGCTCTTTCTTCAGCTCGGCGATCAACTGCCGCACCGCGCCTTCGGCCTGCAGATCACGCAGGCCCTTCGTGTTCGGGGAGGAGATGTTTACCGCGATGTAGTCGGCGACCGGGTAGGCGGCCTTGAGGCAATGAAGATAATCGTCCACCGCTTTCTCGTTCGGCGTGTCGAAGTTTTTACCGATGTTCACCCCCACGACCGCCGTGGTTTTGCGCTGCCGGAGTTTCTTCACCGCCGAGTGGATGCCGGGATTGTTGAAGCCCATGCGGTTGATGAGTGCTTCATGCTCCGGCAGGCGAAACAGGCGCGGCTTTGGATTCCCCGGCTGCGGACGCGGTGTGAGGGTGCCGACTTCAACGAAGCCGAAACCGAGCGCGCCCCAGGCGTCAACGGCGCTGGCGGATTTGTCCATGCCTGCGGCGAGACCGAGGGCGTTGGGGAAGGTGAGGCCCATGACGTTGCGCGGCTTCTGCGGCGTGGTGACGACGGACTGCAGCAGGCCCACGCGGTGCGCGATGACCATCATCTTCACGGTCAACGTGTGCGCACGTTCAGCATCCAGACGGAAGAGCCAGGGCTTCAGCGTGGGATAGAATTTTTCGAGCAAGGTCATGGATCAGACAGCGAGGATGATTTTGATCGCGGCAGCCACGGCGTGGCCGAGCCGCGCATGTGCCGCTGCATCGAGGTGGATGCCATCGCTGCCGGGTTCGACCAGCGTCTGCGTATTCAGGAAGCCGCAGCCGAGCGTGGTGGCGAGGGCTTCATAGTATTTGGGCAGCTTGCGGCTGTCCTTTTGGGCATTCGGAAACTTCGCCGCGATGTCAGGCAGGTGCAGTTGATCGCCGACAGCGGGCGGGCAGAGGAGCAGCAGCTTCGGCGGCTGACCCGCGATGCCGGCATCACTGCCCAGAATCATCTGGGCCAGTACTTTGACGCCGGTTGCGATTTCGCCCGGGGAGACGCCAAAGACGGCCTTCAGGTCGTTGCTGCCGAGCATCATCACCACGAGGTCGAGTGGTTTGTGGGATTCGAGAATCGCGGGCAGGACGGCTTTGCCATTGCGTGCCTGGGCAAAGGGGTCGTCATGCACCGTGGTTCGGCCGTTTTGCCCCTCTTCGATCACACGGAAGCCGGAACCGAGTTCGCCTGCGAGAAAACCGGGCCAGCGCACTTCATACGGGTGCCGCTCGGGGCAGGGGGAGAGGATGCTTTCGGGGACAAAGCCCCAGGTGTTGGAATCGCCAAAGCAGAGAACGGTTTTCATCGGGGAGGCATGATGCCTGTCATCCCCGCGGGGGCAACTGCTCTCCGCATCTGTTCACATTTCCGAAAATCCCTGTGTAAAAGGGTGAAAATCCAGCTTGCGCGAGTTTTCCTCTGTGTTAGACATCTCGCCCCCCGCCCAAAAGCGGGGTTTTGAGTTCCCCCAGACTCACCCTCTTTTACCACTCCTGTATGCGCGTCCGTACCTCCGTTAAACCCCTCTGCGAACTTTGCCGTGTCATCCGCCGCAAAGGCGTTGTCCGTGTTGTCTGCAAAAACCCACGTCACAAACAGCGTCAGGGTTAATTCTCTTTTTACACCCCACCTTACTGAATTATGGCACGCCTGCTTGGAGTCGAAATCCCGAACGAGAAGAAGATCGAATATTCATTGCCTTATGTTTACGGCATTGGGCTTTCCATCGGCCGCAAGATTCTTGCCGCAACCAACATTGACCCGAACATCCGGGCAGGTGAGCTGAGCGACGAACAGATCGCCGCGATCACCCAGACCGTGCAGGGGATGAAGATTCCGATCGAAGGCGACCTTCGTCGTGAGCTTCAAATGCACATGAAGCGCATTCTCGGCATCAACTGCTATCGCGCTCATCGCCATCGTCGTGGTCTGCCTGTCCGCGGCCAGCGCACCCACACCAACGCCCGCACTCGCAAAGGTCCGCGTAAGACCGTCGGTGCCCAGAAGGCGAAGTAATCTGAATTTTAGCAACGTCCCCGTCTATATATCATGGCTGAAGAAACGACCCCCACCGCACCTGCCGCAGAAGCTCCCGCTG
>DAORHS010000858.1:0-2205 GCA_035438165.1 Prosthecobacter sp. | reverse complement strand
GACTCATGGGTGGATGACGCCCGCGTGCTCGACACCATCCGCGAGACCTTGTTTTGCGTGGGCGAGGTGATGGACGAGTTCATCGAGACCTTCGCCGTCGCTGGTTTCAGCAGCAACACCCGCCGCCAGTGCGACTTCCATCTCATCAAAGACTTCCGCGATCCCTGGCGCATCGCCCGCGCCCGGCTCGGCAAGATCGAAGCCGACGGCTACACCCGCATCGGCCCCGCGCTGCGGCACGCGCAGGAGCTGCTCACCCGCCAGAGCGCCGAGAAAAAGGTCATCTTCCTCCTCACCGACGGCCGCCCCTGCGACTACGACCGCTACGAAGGCGAATACGGCATCCGCGACGTGCGCAAAGCCATCGAGACCGGCGTGAAGCACGGCATCATGACCCACGCCTTCGCCATCGAGCAGCGCGCCCGCGAGCACTTCCCCCGCATGTTCGCCCGTCAGCACTACGACATCGTGCCGAATCCCCGCGCCCTCGCCGCCAGCATGTGCGGAGCCTTTGCGCGGCTGCGGCTGGCGGTGTGAAAAGGAACTTCAAGCCATCCACACCAATCCGGTGATGATGATGATCAGCAGCAGACCACCCAGCGCCAGCGGCCAAAGACGGTGCGCATGGCGCAATTCCATGAACCAGCCTGCGACGAGAGTGAACTTCACCGCAGCCAGTCCCAGCAGCAATGCGGGTGCCGCGTGGCGCTCTGCGAGCAGCCAGCTCGCCGTGGTGAGCGTGATGAGGAAAAGCCAGACGAGTGTGACGACGCGTGTCATAGCAAGTAAATGACCGGGTAAAGCAACAGCCAGATGAGATCGCACATGTGCCAGAAGACACCGCCGGCCTCGAAGTTCTGATGATCGCCCGCATGACTGTGCCCGAGGCGGACTGACCGTGCGAGGCAGCCCAGCAGCACCACGGCGACGAGCACATGCACGAAGTGAAAGCCCGTGAGCAGGTAGTAGAGTGTGAAAAAAGTGTCCTCGCCGAACTGGATGCCGTGTGCGGCTTTTTGGCGGTATTCGACCAGCTTCAGCAGCAAAAAAAGCACGCCAGCAAGCAGCGCGGCGAGCGTCCAGCGTCGGGCGCATGTGTTTTTTCCCTTCCGCAAGGCACCCAAGCCGCAGGCCATGAACCAGCCGCCTGTGAGCAGGACGAGGGTGTTCGCAAAAGCGAGCGTCTGGTCCAGCAGCAGCCGTCCTTGCTCAAACTCGACCGCGTTTCCTCGCTCCTGATAAACAAAAGCAAGGATGCCCGCACCAAAGGTCAGCACCTCCAGCCCCACGAGCATCCAGATGAGCACTCCACCCGGCGGTTCCCAGGATTCGGAGCGGATCTGGTGTGCGGTATTCATGTCGTCGAATCGTTGTTCTGACATGGCATGTGAAGAAGGCAAGCACGTCACAACTCCCAGCCAAGAACGGGCGACAAATGCGCAAAATACAAGCTGGCCGATATTACGGAAGCCAGGTTCCGCAATTATGGCCTATACCTTGCCAGAGCGTGCGGAGCGGCCTTTCGAGAAGCGGCTAGGTTGAGGACACATGAAAGAGTTAGAACCCGCCAACAAAACCGATCTCGCTGGTCGGCCGGAGATTGAGTTGCTCGTCAACACCTTCTATGACCGCGTCCGCACCGACGAGGTGCTCGGCTTCATCTTTGACAAAGTCGCACAGACGAATTGGCAGACTCATCTGCCGAAGATGTATGCCTTCTGGGAGACGGTGATCTTTCGCAGTGGTGGTTACACGGGCAATCCTCTCGCCGCACACGCCAAACTGGTGCCGCTGACCAACATGGGGCGCGAGCAGTTTGATCGTTGGCTCACGCTCTTCCGCGGCACGGTGGATGATCTCTTCGTCGGTGAGCATGCCGAGCACATCAAGAACTGCGCCGAGGATATGGCGAACGTCATCCATGCCCGCATCAACCATGTAATGTACGGCCTCGTGGACAGCTCCTTACGTCTTATTGCATTGGATTCAAACGCATGGGTCGTTACTCTGATGGCTTTGGTGGTTCGTATGAAGAAGTCATTACTCTGTTGTCTCCGGATTGCGGATACAACGATAACGACAATCCTCCACACGGCACGCTGCTTGAGCGTTATTGTGATGAGTTCGATCGTATTGGTAAATACGCTGATGGTAATGGTGGGTTCTATACTCGCGTGTTGCAGGTCAACTCTGTTGATTGTGGCT
>DAORHS010000857.1:0-2225 GCA_035438165.1 Prosthecobacter sp. | reverse complement strand
CTGAGGCCAGAAAAGAAATGACAAAGAGCCGGGGACGGAACGCAAGCAGAGGTGGACATGATGCGCCCGCCTGCTGCATGATGCGCCCGATGAATCATTCGAAAGGATTGCTGAAACGGCTTCTAATCCCGCTGTGCGCGACCTTGCTGCTGCTGGTGGTCATCTTCTCGCCTGAAAGGGAGCAAGAACGTCGGCTGAGAGTGGCCCCAGGCCTCTGGCCGGGATCCGAGGCGCTGCTGCTGGCCAACGAGTTCAAGGCCCTCCCGACCGACCAGTTTCAAATCATCGAGATTCCATGGTCCTCAGCCGTCATGCGTGCGCTGGGGAGCGGAGCCGTGGATGTGGCCATCACGACACTGGACAGTGTGCTGCGAATGCGGGAAGCCGGACAAAAAGTAAGGGTGCTGATGGTGCTGGACGAGTCTTTCGGGGGGGACGCCATCATGGCCGGCCCAAGCCTCTCAAATCTACAGAGTTTGAAGGGACGCAAGGTAGGGGTGGATATACGAGGCGTCGGTGCGTATCTGCTGATCAATGCCTTGGAGGAGGCCGACTTGAAAGTGACCGACATCCTCATGGTTCCTCTGGTCCAGCCAGAAATGGAACATGCCGTCATGGCTGGAGAAGTGGATGCCGCCGTGGTCTCGGAGCCCTGGCTGACGGGCCTGCAGCGTGGCGGCATGCACTCGGTCTATGATTCGAAACAACTGAAGGTTCCCATCCTGAGGGTTTTGGTGGCCACCGAAAGGGCATGCTCCTCCTCGCGTCCAAACCTGATCACCCTGCTGAAAGCTCAGGCAACCATCGCGAAAAAGATTCGTTCAAGCGCTCCCGTTGAAGGTCTTCCGTCCATCCTGCGCCGCGAGAATCTGAGTGCTGAGGAATTTGCATCCTGCCTTGAGCATTTACGCCCGCTGGGCGCGGAGGAAAATGCGGAAATGCTGGAGGGGGCCGAGCCGAAGCTCGCCCGACTGGCGGCTGCCATGGAGGAACAGATGATCAAAACCGGACTGCTCAAGGCCAGACCAAGCAAGTCCCAGTGGATTGACCCAACTTATTTCAAGGAGGCCTTCCATTGAAAGCTTTGAAGTCCATTCAAAACCGCATCACGCTGATTGTACTTCTGTTCGGACTGCTGATGATTCTTTTCAACAACTGGCGCAATCAACGCTGGCTTTTGCAGAGGCGTCTTGACCGTCTGGAAGTTGAGGCGGCGGACACCGGCAGCCGCCTCGCCGGCCTGCTGCAGCACCTGTCACGGAGACAGCAGGAACGCGCCGCCGATCTGGAAATGTCCTACGTCTCCCTCTCTCCAGATGTGGAACTGGGACTGGTCTGCGACACGCAGAGAATCGTGAACTCTGCCACACAAATGCAGTGGCGAGGCATGAAGGTGCTCGACACCCCGCTGGGAGCTGAATGGAAGCGGTTTGCCCACGCCCTTGAGACGATGGAACCGGCGGCGGGATGGAACGCCGAAAAAACGAAGTATGCGGTAATGTCGCCGTTCTTTGAAAGTTACGATCCTTACAGCAAAGCGGCGGTCATCATTCGGTACGATGCCACCCTGGCAATGGCTCAGGTGTACGAAGATGCCTGGCACGAAAGCCGGCGGCAGGCCGGGGTGTTGCTGGCTTTGAGTTTCCTGCTGTGGTTCGCTCTGGATGAACTGGTCGCCAGCAGGGTGCGCAAGGTGGTGGATATTTTGCGTGCGACCGCATCCAGGGAAGGCCCTCCCAAGGTTTTGGAGGGCGAGGACGAGCTTTCAGTTATTTCCTGGGAGTTCGCGAGAGCGATGGAACAACTGCGAGCAGCCGAGAACCTGGTGCTGGAGGGAGCCGAACAGGAGCGCCGGAAGATTGGACGGGACCTGCATGACGATCTCTGCCAGAGACTCACAGCCACAAAAATGAAGGCCGAGGTGATGCAGGGGATGATGCAGGGACACGATGAAAAGAGCGCCGATCTCGCGCAGCAGGTGGCGGAAGAACTCTCGGAGTCCACCGTGATCGCCCGCAGCATGGCCTGGGGGCTGTCACCTGTCGGCATCGAACGCCATGGACTGAAGGACGCGCTGGAAAAGATGCTGCGATTTGCAGAACGCTCGTACCATGTGAAGTGCTCCATGGAATGCCTCGATGTGAATGATTATCTTTCGGAGAACGGTCGCGAGCTGTTGTTCCGCATCGCCCAGGAGCTGGTGATCAACGCCTGCAAGCATTCCA
>DAORHS010000856.1:0-2225 GCA_035438165.1 Prosthecobacter sp. | reverse complement strand
CACAGACATCCCATAGGCAGTGCCAAATGAGAGGCAAGCCTTGAGGTTACGAGGGGTGGATGGGCGGAATTGGCGGAGGTCGAGTTGAGATTTTGCTGGGATGGCCCGCAAAGTCAGGCGGAAGCTGTCCCATGAGGTGCTGCCCCCGTTGGCTCAAATCCAGGCAACCACGCGGCGTGCGAGGCTCCCAGCAGGGTAAAACTGCCGCCTGCTGTCCCATAACTTTGCAACAGCCCCACCAGGTCGAGCCGCTCCCACATCGCCGCGCGCACCACGGCAAAGAGCCTTGTGAAGCTGTGGCCCCACTGGCCGATGTGCGCCGCGTAGCGCAGCAGCACATAGAGCAGCAGCGCGGTCCATACCTGCCAGCGGATGGCGTTGGCGCTGTGGCCGAGGAAGTCGCCGAGCTTGAGCGTCTGCTTCACTTGTTTGAAGAACACTTCGATGTCCCAGCGGGCGCGGTAGAGGTCACACACGCTGCCGGCACTCCAGGCGGTGTTGTTGGTGATGAAGACCATCAGGCGCAGCTCGCCATCGACCTCGACCCAGGCCTCGACGCGCCGCAGCGTCCAGCCTTTGAGGTGTTTGAACTTGTCGCCCGTGAGCTTCACGATCTGATCCTTGATCACGTTGCCGCCCTTTTTTACCGGCAGGTTGCGCAGGGCGCGGTAGCGGAAGTTGTCCTTCGCCCGGGTCACCCACTGCACACCGCGCAGGTCGAGGTCATGCAGGTGCTCGAAGTCCACATAGGCTTTGTCGAAGACGACGACCTCGCCTTCCTCCAGCCCGGCGCAGACCTCGCGAGCACGCTTGTTGTCATGCTCGCCAGCGGTATCGACGATGGCAAAGGTGGGCAGGAAGCTGCCAAGCCCGAGGCGCAGATGCATCTTCGCCGCCGCTTTGCGCCGCCGGTGCTTCGCCCAGTTCATGCAGTTGGCCACCAGCTCCATCACGGTCGAGTCCACGGCATGAATGCGCACCTTGAAGCGGTGCAGCAAAGAGCGCCCGGCATTGCCGCCAGGGCGCTGACGCCCAAAGCTGCGGTCATGATGCTGAAGGTGGGCCAGCGTGCGCCAGAACACCAGCTCGGCGAATTTGGCATCGCGCACCTTGTTGGAGTTGGAGAGGTTGTTGCGCGAGGGCGGCGTGAGGCCGAAGGCGGCGATGGCTCGTGCCTTGAGCCGAAGCCAGTCACAGACATCATTGAGGCTCAGCGCATGGGCGAGCTGGACAAAGAGCATCGTGCCGAGGTGGCTGAGCACGGAGAAAGTCCGGGCTTTGACATCGACGCCAGTCTCTCTGGCTGTCCGGTGGATGATGTCACGCGGAATGAACTTGAGCATCTGCCCGAGAACATTGATGTGGTGACGTGCTGGCTGAGTGGCGTGAGTGTGTGTTGATTTTGACATCGCACTCCAAATCAAGCCGCTTCCCGCCCTCAGTCAGCACCCTTGACATCAAACCTCTATGGGACGCTTGTGGAACACATACTCAATGGGGTCTTCGATGCTGACGATGTTTGCCTGGCGCTCACGTGAGATGTGCTGGGTCATCGAGCTGAGTGTGGTGGTCTTGCCGGAATTGCTGGTGCCGGTGACGAGAATCAGTCCGTCACGCAGGCCGCAAAGCGTTTCCACCGTGGGGCCGTGGCCCAGGTCGCGCAGTTCGGGTATCTGCTCGGGAATGAAGCGGAACGAGGCCTCGATCTGGCCCACCACGTAGCAGGCGTTGCCGCGGAAACGTCCGAGGTTTTCCACCTGGATGGCAAAGTCCAGTTCCCAGTCCTGCTCCAGTCTCGCGCGCTGGGTTTCTTTCAGGGCTCCAAAGACGAGGTCGCGGATGTCATTGGCATCCAGAACGTCCTCCGTAAGCGGCTGAAGCTGGCCGTAAATGCGTCCGGTGGGCGGGGCGCCCACGCTGAGGTGCAGGTCCGAGCCCCCCTGATTGATGACCATGGAGAGGTATTCGATGAGATCGTGGGAGCGCATGGGGATGGCGTTGTTGACTGTTGTTTACAGTGGTTGGCGGCTGTTGACGGTGGTTTTCAGAGAGGTGGGTTGTTTCAGGTTGGAAACCATGGCAAACAATCGTCAACCACCGCAAACCATGGCAAACTCCTCATGAAATGCCGCGGGCGGCGCGGCGTAATTCAGCCTCGCTGCCGGCGGCTCCGACGGCCTCCGCCTCGGAGATCACTCCGGCCTGGAAGTTGGCCACAGCTCGGA
>DAORHS010000855.1:0-2227 GCA_035438165.1 Prosthecobacter sp. | reverse complement strand
CCCTTCGGCGTCACCATCGACTTCGAAACCTGCGGCGAAAAAGGCCCCGAACTCCTCGACACCGTCACCCTCCGCCACCGCGACAGCGGCGAGCAGGAGCGCGTGAAGATTAGTGAGTTGCTCGGGAAGCTGCTGCCGTTGGTTTCGTGATGGCGGCTGTAGCGGAACGCGTCCGCGTTCCGATAGTGGCGGAAGACTCACGTCTTCCGCTACAGCGCCCCGAATTACCTCCGAGCCGGAGGCTCGAAAGACATTAGCCGGTGGTGCAACCACCGGAACTCCCGCACGTCCCCGCATCGCGCCCTGAAGGGGCGCGAGAAGCGGATGATTTGCCATTCGTCCCCACAAACCTCATCGCGCCCTTCTCGCGACCCTCCGGGTCGCCACACCTCGTCTAAAGGTTTCCATCGTTCCTGGGGTGCCGCTTCGCTTCACCCAAGGCTAATCTCTTTCGAGCCTCCGGCTCAACCAAGTTCATGAACTGGATCGACAAAAGGCAAGTTACCACCGATGCGGCAAGCAAAGGGCGGGCATCTCAAGAATTCAAAACCTGAGAAAGTTTGAGTTTTTTACGTTCTGCTTCTGACCACATGTGCCAAAAGCGCGGCTGCCCGAGCCTATAAAACTCTTCCACTGCCGCTTCGTGTTGGACTTTTAGCCATTTCCACTTCTCCAATTTGCACGAATCATTCAATTCAGCCAGTTCGCTATCAATTTTCAAAGCTAGTTCCTTTAGCGACTCCTCGTGAGGGTTATATCCGTCTTCCAATAGAGCCTCATCATTGCCAGAAGGAATACCCACTGAAAACGGATCAACAAACCAGAGATCATCTATATCTTGCTTCAAAAAGGCAGTTCGAAATCCAATTGGAACGTGTCGCAGAAGTTCTGTATCGATCACTATTCTTGGATAATCTGCAACTTTGGATTCTAGGTGATATGCAGCAAGAACACCTTCGCCATATAACAATCCTTCCTTGTGAACTGTGCGCCCCGCTGAAATTCCTCCGCGAAGCAGAATTCCAAGTCTTAACATCTGAGCCTGTAGATGCACGATGGTGTGAATCACACTGCGAATGTCTCGGTCCGGCTTCGAAATGACAATGCAGTCTGAGAACACACTCACCTCCAAATCAGCCTGAGCTGTGTCATTCTGCTCCGAGTAGCTCTTGTAATGGCCAATTTCAGTTAACGCTTGGTGAACCTTTTTATGCAGAACATGATTCTCGCTCAGTCGAGCAATCATTGATTTGAAACCGAGTATGTCTATGAACGCCACTGTTCGGTCGACATAATTGATGGGAATCTGGGCTTCGTTAATTTCTTCAATCATTGCTGTGCTTCGTTTTCATAATGCGAGGCTCTACACCTCACCCCCGCACCAAACAATACCCGAAGTCCATCTCCCAGCTGGTGGCGGTCTTGGTCACGGGGATGGCGGGAGCGAGGCGGTAGAGGAGACGGCGGCCGTCTTGTGGGTTCTCCGCCGTCACCACCAGACCGGCGCCGCGCAGCGCGACGAGGTGCTTGAGGGTGGCGTCCAAGCGCTTGCTCACGCTGCCTGCCAGAGCGGTGGCGGTGCGGCCCTGGCCGTCGGCGAGGATCTGGAGATGCCGCCGACGGGTGGGATCGCCGAGGGCGGCATAGACGGTATCCGCCGGAATCACCTGAGGTGGCGGCGCAGGCAGGGTGGGAGGAGCGGCTGGTGTGCTCATGGAGAGATTCTGCCCGTTTCGAGCCTTTTGACAAGCCCCCCCAGCTCCGTGATCGGGGTGCTGGAGCCTCCCGACACGCCGGAGGACTCCGTAATCGAGGCGACCGAGGTCCCCAACAAGCGGGACGGCTCCGTAATCGAGGTTCAGGAGCTTCCTGACAAGCGGGACGACTCCGCCATCGGGCTGCCGGAGTGGCTTCGGGCTGGAATCGGCCTGCATTTTGAATGATCGGCGGTTCCAACGGGCAGCGGTCGAGGCGGGCAAGAGTGCATTGAGAATGGATGCGTTGGCACCGTCACTGCCCCTTCCCAAACGCATACAGCTTCGTCGCGGTGCGCACGAACAAGGTGTCGCCGGCAATCGCAGGAGTCGCGGCGGTGGTTTCTTTGAAGTCGGTTTGCCAGACGACCTTGAGATTGTCTCCGGCGGCGAGGGTGGCGGCTTTGCCGTTCAGGCTGATGAGGTAAAGGTGGCCGTTGGCAGCGACGGGGGAGGCGTAGAAGGAGCCGCTG
>DAORHS010000854.1:0-2230 GCA_035438165.1 Prosthecobacter sp. | reverse complement strand
TCTTCCACAAGAAGCTGGAACACCCGCCGCCACCGCCATGCTGGCCGATGTGCGCGCGAAGCTCCCTGTGCATGTGAAGGAAATGCGCGCTGCGGCCTTGAAACTCGATCAATGGCGCTCGGACAAGCCCGTTTCGATGATCAGCGTCATCGCCGCGTTCTTCTTCGGCTCCCAGTGGATCACGAACAGCTCCTGGCAGGATTTCTTTGGCTTCGTGCCGCTGCTCACCGGCTCGCTCGTCATCGCGCTCATCGCCGTATTCATCGCCACGCCGATCAGTGTCATCGCGGCGATTTACACGAACCAGTTCGCCAGCGAACGCGAGAAGGAATTCATCAAACCCGTGATCGAGTTCATCCAGGCCATTCCGTCCGTCGTGCTCGGCTTCATCGGCATCTCGCTCGTCGGGAATTTGATCAAGGACTTCAGCGAAGTGAGCTGGCTGCAATGGGTGCCCGGCTTCCCGATCCAGGAACGCCTCAATATGTTCAACGCCGGCTGCCTGCTCGCCTTCATGGCCGTGCCCACGATGTTCAGTCTCTCCGAAGACGCGCTGAACAACGTCCCACGCGCCTACATCGACGCCTCCGATGCCATGGGCGCCACGAAGCTGCAAACCGTCTTCCGCGTCATTGTTCCCGCGGGCATTTCCGGCATTCTCTCCGCCATCCTGCTCGGCCTTGGCCGTGTGATCGGTGAGACGATGGTCGTGCTGCTCGTCGCGGGCAACCGCATCGCCATTCCCGACTTCAGCGCCGGTCCCGGCGTCATCTTCCAGCCTGCGCACACGTTGACCGGCATCATTGCGCAGGAACTTGGCGAAGTCTCACGCGGCAGCTCACATTGGCAGGCGCTGTTCATGGTCGGCATCGTGCTGTTTGCCATCTCGCTGCTCGTCAACTGGTGCGCCCGTGCCGTGGCCCGCCGCTTCGAACCTCACAAGGCATGAACCCTGTCCCCACCGCCGAAAATCCCTTCGCCGGCGACAACTCCGGCATCCAGAAGCGCGAGACCGCCGCGCGCTGGGCCTTGCGCGTGGGCAGCTACATCGTGGTGATCATCACGCTGGCGATCATGCTGCACATCTTCATCAAAGGCGCACCCGTCACGTTTCAGTCGAAGTGGCCCTTCGTGAACACGCAGTTCCTCACTGAGCTGCCGTCCCAGCTCCACGTCATCGAGGACAAGCAGGGCAACCATTACGAAACCGGCGTGAACGGCGCCGACGCCATCAAGAAGCAGCTAGGCGACAACTTCCGCTCCGAAAAAACCATCGCTTACTCCGGTGGCGGCATCCTCGGGCCGATTGTTGGCACCGCGTTGCTCGTCATCGTCAGTGTTGGCGTCGCGTTGTTCCTCGGCGTCGCTTGTGCGATCTATCTCAGTGAATACGCGAAGCACGGAAAGTTCCTCGAACTCGTGCGCCTGGCCATTTTGAACCTCGCGGGTGTTCCCTCCGTCGTGTTCGGCCTCTTCGGCCTCGGTGCCTTCGTTTTGACCGCTCCGGTGTTTGTCGATGTGCCTGCGGATCGCTCCGTGTTTGCCATTCCACTCGGCTTCACTACGCTCAGCTTTGAAGGTTGGGACACCTGCGTGCTTTCCGGCGGCTTCACGCTCGCCTTCGTCATCCTGCCCGTCATCATCACCGCCAGCGAGCAGTGCCTTCAAGCGGTGCCGCAGGGATTCCGTGAAACCAGCATGGCGCTCGGTGCCACGCGCTGGCAGACGATTCGTTACAGCGTGCTGCCTTTCGCCACGCCCGGCATTTTGACTTCCAGCATCCTCGGCATCGCTCGTGCGGCCGGTGAGACGGCCCCGATCATGTTCACCGCCGCGCTGGCCTTCAAAGACAAGCTGCCCTGGCAAAAAGACCTGCCGCCGCTGCCTGCGGACGCGTCCATCTTCGCGCACTGGGAGCAGAGCGTGTCGCGCTTCCTCGGCATCTTCACCGAATCCGTGCAGGCACTGCCCTACCACATCTACACCCTCGCCGCCAAAATCCCGCAGAACGAGTACTCCGAGCGCGCGCAATACGGCTCCGTCTTCGTGTTCCTCGTCCTCGTCGCCTCTTTGGCCGCCAGTTCGGTGCTCTTGCGCAAACGTCTCCGCGCCAAGTATCGCTGGTAACCGCCTCTCATTGCATGTCCGCCGAATCCACCGTCAAAACCACGCCACCGCCTGTCGTCCAGGTGCGTGACATGGATTTTTGCTACGGTACGAGTCCGGCGCT
>DAORHS010000853.1:0-2230 GCA_035438165.1 Prosthecobacter sp. | reverse complement strand
GCAAGATGCGCGAACGCGAAGGGAAGAGGCGCTGAGGCATAAAAAAGCGGAACCGGGAGACCGGTTCCGCTTTTCAAACGCTGAGGCTGTCAGCGCAGTGGTTATTGCTTGTTCTTGGCGTCGAACTTGGCTTTGCACTTCTCGCAGCAGAAGGCGACGGTTTTGCCGTCTTTGCCGGTGCTGGTGATGCTGGGGTCGGCGGGCTTGCCGCTGATGGGGCATTTATCAGCCGCCATGGCGACAGAAGCGAAGGACAGGGCGCAGATGGTGAGCAGAGTTTTCATCAATGGAGTATGGTTTGTGGTTAAGATCCGGCAGAATTGCCAGTTCACAGCACGAACGTATGAAACTGTGCGTTTCTTGTCGATCCTTAATCTTTCCTTGCCATACCGCCCGCCGTTCCTCTAAAACACGCGTCGCAATCGACACTCCCGACCACCATGAGTTTTCTCTCCCGTGAAGCCACCGTCGCCAAACCCGGATTCAGCCGCTGGCTCGTTCCTCCCGCCGCCGTCGCGGTGCACATGTGCATCGGGCAGGTGTATGCCTTCAGCGTGTTCAACAAGCCGCTCAGCGCGGAGCTGGGTGCGACGGTGTCGCAGGTGAATGTGGCCTACATGATCGCCCTGGTGATGCTCGGCCTTTCTGCGGCGACTTTCGGCAAATGGGTGGAACACAGCGGCCCGCGCAAAACGATGCTGGCCTCATGCTGCTGCTTCTGCGGCGGCCTGCTGCTCGCCGCGCTCGGGGTGAAGCTGAAAATGCTCTGGATGATCTGGTTTGGCTATGGATTCATCGGCGGCATCGGCCTGGGCCTCGGCTACATCGCGCCGGTCTCGACACTGGTGAAGTGGTTCCCCGACCGCCCCGGCATGGCCACCGGCATGGCGATCATGGGCTTCGGCGGCGGGGCACTCATCGGCTCGCCGCTGGCGCAGGAACTGATGAAACTGTTCACCGCAGGAGCCGATGCGGCGGCGGGCGTCGTCCCGAGTTTTGATCAACGCCTGTTTGCCAGTCTCATCGGGCCTTTAAAAGAGCCGTTCAACGCGCTGGCCGCCGGCACCACGACGGGCGCGATGCAGGCGCTCATCACCATGGCGGGGATTTATGCCTGCTTCATGCTATTCGGAGCCCTCATCGTGCGTGTCCCCGCCCCTGGCTGGAAACCGGAGGGCTACGAGCCCAAGGCGGCCGCCTCCCACGGCATGATCACCACCGCCAGCGTCTCGGTGGACACCGCGTGGAAGACGCCGCAGTTCTGGCTGCTGTGGACCGTGCTGTGCATGAATGTCAGCGCCGGCATCGGCGTGCTCGGTCGCGCGGCGGACATGTGCCAGGACATGTTTGGCGTCGGTGTGGCCATCGGCGCGGGTTTCACCGGCCTGCTGAGCATCTTCAACATGGGCGGACGCTTCGTCTGGTCCTCCATCTCCGACTTCACCGGACGGAAGGCGGTCTATTGCGTCTATTTCATTTTCGGCGCAGTGCTCTACGCCATCCTGCCCTACACGCAGGAGACGCAAAACCGCACGCTCTTCGTCATCTGCACCGCCCTCATCATCAGCATGTATGGCGGCGGCTTCGCCACGATCCCCGCGTATTTGAAGGACATGTTCGGCACATACCAGGTCGGCGCGATACATGGTCGTCTCATCACGGCGTGGAGCATGGCCGCCGTCATCGGCCCCTCGCTCATCAACGGCTTCTACGACAGCCGCGGTGCAGCCGGTATGCCGAAGGCCCAGGCCTACAACGGCACCTTCTACCTCATGTGCGGCCTGCTGGGTGTCGGCCTCGTCGCGAACCTGCTCGTCCGTCCCGTCCATTCCAAACACCACGTCAAAGAAACGCCCGTCGCCTGATTTCACGCCATGAAAGCCGTCCTCATCTGGATCATCGTCTCCACCCCGCTGCTCTGGGGCGTCACCCAGTCCGTGAAAAAATCCCTGCCGCTCTTCGGGGTGGAAGCAGTTGCGAAGTAGTGGCGGCATCGCTTTGATGCGCGCCATGCTTTCGAACGTCACCCTTTTCCTCGCCCGGCGCTACCTGCGCGCGAGGCGTTCGTTCGTCTCGGTGATCACGGTCATCTCGATCCTCGGCGTCACCGTCGGAGTCGCCGCGATGATCATCATCAGCTCAGTCATGAAGGGCTTTGAGGGCGACTTCCGCAAGGTGCTCATCGGTTCCGGGCCGCACAGGCTGCTGCAGCCGCAGGACAACAAGCCCG
>DAORHS010000852.1:0-2235 GCA_035438165.1 Prosthecobacter sp. | reverse complement strand
CCCAACCTGCCTCATAACGCTGTACCGGATAGGCTTGCGGCGGTGTAAACACAGCCTCTTCGCCAGCCCGGACCGCCCCAGGCAGGCTTAATAGCAGCAGGCATGTCAGGCGGCTCCAACTCATGGCTTCAAATGGATCGGATGCCTGAGAGCCGGGAGCAGCGGAATGCGTTTCGAGATGGAGTAGAAAGGCTCATGAAACAGTCGTCTTGAATGTATGCATCATACCATGAGGCTTCCATGTGACATCTTTTTTCCCCTTCCGGTTTTGACAATCCCCACCATACGGCAGTTAACTTCACATCTCATGTCCATGAAACTCCCTTTCCTTCTGCTTTTCATCGCCTGTGCCAGCCTGCTTTCTGCGAACGCAGCAGACCAGTTGGATGAGAATGTGCAGGCGGCCACGCTGGTGCGGAAAGACCAGGCGGCCCCGGATTTCACCTGCCGGACCACCGACAACCGGGAAATCAAGCTCTCCGCATTGAAGGGAAAAGTCGTGCTGCTCTATTTCTTCTCCACCAAGAGTGTGCCGGCCTCTGTTTTCGAAATGAAGTATCTGGAAAAGGAGATCTTCCAGAAGCTGCAGAAACGCGACGACTTCCAACTGCTCGCCATCGGCCGGGGGCACACGCGGGAGGAACTCGTGAAAATCGGCGGTGAGAACAAGCTGACCTTCCCTCTCGTTCCGGACGAGAAGGAAGAGATCTGCCGACATTACTTCAACAAGTTTGTGCCTCGCAAGGTGGTGCTGCGCAGGGACGGCACGATCGCTTATCTGGCGAGCGGATATGCGGAGTTCGACGGCATTGTGAATCTGCAGCAGGTGATTGCGCGAGAGCTGGCCTACAAGCCCTGAGCCGCGTTCAGCAGACCGCTGAAAGTTACAGATTATTCACAGTAAAAGCCTTCTTTCAGGGAGGTGCGTGGCTAAAACCAGCGATGCCGTGATCGCAACACGACGCGGCATTTCCTTCCTCGTTTTGGCCACGCCTGCAACATTGATCCACCTTCGTGATCACCGTGTTATCACACGGCTGAAACTCGCAGCGTCGGCGTGTCCAAATCGTCACCCTACTTCCCTCGCGATCAGTCATCCGGCCAGCTACAACCATCGCGCCGGTCAATGGCGTTGATGGCTCTGACCCCTTCGGAGACATCCTTCTCTCAAACAACCGACACCCAAACACACACCATGCAGATCAAATCCAAACACCTCCTCACCATGCTCGTCATGGCCGGGATTTCGGCCGCGGCGCTTCCTGCCAGAGCCGGCACCTTCCTCGCCGGGGATCTTCTCCTCGGTTTCCGAGCCACCGGTGGCACCGGATCCACCTCCAACCTGATTGTTGACCTGGGCCAGGCCGACACGGTTTACCGTGACGCCACTTCCAGCCTCACCTCCGTCATCGACCTCGGGGCAATCCTCACCACCACCTATGGCGCCAACTGGGCGGATCGCACCGATCTGTTTTGGGGTGCTGTGGCGGTGCGTGATGCATCCACTCTTGGCAACACCGTCTTTGATGGCGATCCCAAGGCCACGAATTATCTGACCATCGCCCAAACCACCTATGATCCGGGGACGCAGCAGTCTTCGGCCCCCAGCATCGGCACCAGCACGGCCCGTGGTGCGGTTGGCAATGACATCGTCGCCTTGAACACCGCTTACGGCACCACCAACAACGGCAACTCGCTTGATTACGTGGTGGTTGATTCCACCTCTGGCGTCAATTGGTCCTCACAGATCGCTGACGACAATTTCAAGTACGGCAGCCCGATTGAGGCCAGTTCCGCAAACGGCATTGATGCAACAGGCCTGGACCTCTACCGCATCCTGAACACCAACACGGGTGCGAACCCAACGGGAACCGTCGGCGTCGGCTCCTATGAAGGTACACTTGCCATCAGCAGCGCTGGTGTCGTCAGCTTCAATGTGGGCGCGGTACCAGAGCCCAGCCGTGCGGTTCTCGCCGGTCTCGGTCTCGGCGGGCTGCTTCTGCGTCGCCGTCGTCCCGTCAAGGCATGAACCCAGCGCATTCTCTCACTCCGTTCCTCAGCAACTAAAACAACGTCCCATTTCCATATCTCGTCCTCTTATGAAATCCATTTTGAAAATTACCGCGGCTTTTGTCGCCCTCTCCTTCGCCTCGCAGGCTTCTGCGGCGACCATCCGTCTCACCGGCTCCACCGCCTTTCGCGGCGGCGTCCACAAGGCCATCGTTGCCCTGATGG
>DAORHS010000851.1:0-2237 GCA_035438165.1 Prosthecobacter sp. | reverse complement strand
CAGCGCCGACGGCGCGCCACTCCTCAGCCCAAGGTGAAACCTTGGGTTTCATGTCGTATGCCGTATGCGATGTCATGTTCAGCCCTGCAAGGGCGGTACTCGACCCTGTGCCTGCTCAATGACGTCAGGCGTCGAATGTCGCCCTTGCAGGGCTTCGCCATGATTGCATGCGCTCGTCACATGCACCCAAGGCTGCGCCTTGGGCTGAGGAATCACGCGCCTTTGGCGCTTTGACGCATGACGGCTTTTACCGCGTGATCTCCACCGTCACCGAGCGGTGATCCGATCCCAAGTCCGGTCCGATGATGCGCTTCTGCACGGTGAGTCCGCCTTTGACCAATACGTGGTCGATCGGAATCATCATGGGCAGATTCAATCCCCACGTGGGCGGCCAGACGGGATCGATGGAGCGAAAACCGAGGCCGCTTTTCTCGCGCAGCAACCGCATGCCCTCGCACCACGGCGTCGCATTGAAGTCACCGGCGGCGATGACCTCGCCGTCCAGGCCTGCGACGATGGAGCCGATTTGGGAAAGCTGTTCGCGCCACTCGTGCGCGCTCAAGCCGCCCATGGGCGGGATGGGGTGCGTGCCGATGAAGGTCAGCGGTTTGCCGAGGTGATCGAGGTTGAGCAGCAGGGTGGGAAGACGCCAGATCGTAAACCGCCGGACCTCGCTACTCTTCAGCGGCAGACGCGTGTAGCAGGCGATGCCGAAATTCCCGTCGTTCATCTCCTCGACGCGGTGCGGATACTTCACGCGTAGAGGTTCCAGACTCGTCTGCCACGATTCATTCACTTCGAGCAGGCAGACAATGTCGGCGTCCGCCTTCATCACATGCGTGATGGCCTCGACCTGGTTCTCGTTGTCCGTCATGACATTGAAGATCATCACCCGCAGCGGCTTCCCGTCTTGGGTGTTTGCAGTCCCGGACGTCTGATGAAAGGCGTAAACGATCTGTGCATTCCACAGCAGCGAGATCAGTGACACGAGCACCAGCCAGGTGCGGCGGCGGAGCAGGGCGAACAACAGCACCGCAGCGCAGGCAACAATATATTGCAGCCGGAAGTGTGAGAGCAGGTCAAACATCCATCCATAGCGTCCCAAACTGCCCAGCCAGGTGCCGGTGAGTGCCAGAAAGGCCACGGCTTCGCAGAATCCGCCGAACGAGACGGACATTTTCAGGAGCGGGATTTTGGGGTTGTCGGCTGGCGGCGTGTCGTCACTCATCGGCAAGGCACGATCATGAACGCGATCCGGCGTGGATGCACCTTCTTCTTGCACGGCGAATGGCCCCGTTCATGGGTGAGAGCATGGGTAAACTTCAAGACAAGATCGCAGTCGTCACCGGAGCCGGTCGTGGCATCGGCAAAGCCATCGCTGAAACTTTCGCTGCCGAGGGCGCGAAAGTCGCCATCATCAGCCGCACGCAGGCCAACGCACAAAGCGCCGCCGATGCCATCAACGCCGCGCATCCCGGCGCCGCCAAAGCTTATGCGCTCGATGTGGCGGATGGCGCGGCCTGCGCCGAGGTCGGGAAGCAGATTCTCGCTGATTTCGACCACGTGGACATCCTGGTGAACAACGCGGGTGTCACCAAAGACGGCCTGCTGCTGCGCATGAGCGAAGAAGACTGGGACGCCGTGCTCGACACGAACTTGAAGGGTGCCTTCAACATGGTGAAGGCCGTGCAGCGCAGCATCCTGAAGCAAAAAGGCGCGCGCATCATCAACATCAGCTCCGTCATCGGTCTCATCGGCAACGCCGGGCAGGCCAACTACGCCGCCAGCAAGGCCGGCCTCATCGGCTTCACGAAGTCGCTTGCCCGCGAATTCGCCGGTCGTGGTGTCACCGCGAACTGCATCTGCCCCGGCTTCATCGCCACGGACATGACGCATGTGCTCAATGATCAGGTGAAGGAGGAGATCTTGAAAAAGGTCCCGCTCGGTGAACTCGGCTCCGCCGAAGACATCGCCACCGCCGCGCTCTATCTCGCCAGCTCCGCCGCACGTTACGTCACCGGCCAGGTGCTGACCGTCGATGGCGGCATGGTGATGTGAGTCACTTCACGTCGAAGACCAGCATTAGCACGATGCTGGTGCCGTTGAAGATCATGTGCAGGAGCATCGGCGCCAGCAGGCAGCCGGTGATTTCATAGGCAAGGCAGAACAGCACGGCTAGCATGCACAGCGGCAGCAGGCTGCCGACATGCATGTGAATGATCGCAAACATGAGCGAT
>DAORHS010000850.1:0-2242 GCA_035438165.1 Prosthecobacter sp. | reverse complement strand
GATCGTGGGAGGATTTATCGCATCGGGAGGACCGGACCGTCTCAAGGCGGGACTCCCGTACGCGATCCGGTCAAAGCGATGGCTTCATCGAATGGCTGGATGCGTGACACCGCGCAGCGTTTGTTGATTGAGCGTGGTGATGCTTCAGCCGTCACTGAATTGAAAAAACTGCTCACGGCAGCGCCTGCGGTGCGCATTCAGGCGGCATTCACGATCATGCAGCTCGGCGGCATGACAGCGGATGCCTTGCATGCGGCACTCACGCCACTCGCTCCGCAGGTTCGTGCAGCGGCGCTCACAGCGACAGGGACTTCGTCCGACGATGTGTTCATTGAACTGGAGAAGCCGTTGTTGAAACAAACACCGCAAAAAACGCTCCCTGTTGCGGCGATACCAGTGATCACGAACAACAACCCGAATCGGCAGAAGGTTGTCACCAAATACACCACGGAAGCCGTCAAACTCAGCGGCGATGCCAAACGCGGAGCCGCCGTGTTCCAAAAAGCCTGCATGATCTGCCACAAAGTGGGCGAACTCGGCATCGAGGTCGGCCCCGACTTGAAAACGGTGGCCACCAAGCCGCGCGAGCAGCTCATCGAGGCCATTTTTGATCCGAACCGCGCCGTGGAGCAGCGCAACGCCGCCACACAGGTGACGAAGAAGGACAAGACGCTCGTGGTCGGCCAGCTCGCCTCCGAAACACCCGGCAACCTCACGATCCGCCTGCCCGGCGGCGCCGAGATCGTCGTGCTGCGCACCGACATTCAGGAGATGAAAACGCTGACGACTTCCATCATGCCCGAGGGTCTCGAAAGCGTGCTCACCGCCCAGGATGTGGCCGATGTGCTGACGTTCATCGGCGGCAAGTAGGCAGGCAGGGCGGGCTCTCCTCATCCCACCGTCGCTTTGAGGACCAAGCGCCCTACCTTTAGCCCGTTTAATACTGGGCGGCGTAGGCGGCGGTTTGGTGCCATTGCCGCCGCCAGTGCTCAGTACATGGCTGGCAATCTTCCACGCGCCGAGCGTGGCTGGGGCGTTGCGGAAGCGGTTCTTGAGGATGGCATCCAGGCACTTCACCGCATCGGCACCCTGCTTCAGCAGGTTGGGGCAGTGAGGCCGTCGCGCCGCCTTGTTCTTGCAGCGTTCCGCCTTGGTCCCCTTCCGCGTCGCGCAGATCTGCCGCCTCGGCGTTCAGATCCGCCACGAGGTCACCCTCGTAGCCGTGCTCGGTGAAGTCCGCCGCCAGATTCAGCTCCGTGATCGCCGCGCCGTGCGGTTCGTCGTCGCAGCAGGTCCACCAGCTCCTGCCGTTCCACCGCTTGGTTCATGGTCGCCTTGCCCGTAGCTGCCGGAAGCCTGCGTCGCCTGCTGGACGGTCACCAGCGGGACCAGATTCAGGCGCTGTAGCAAAGCTCGACGAGCTGATCCATGCGCTGCGGCGGCAGGATTTGCCAACTCCACGGAAGACAAGGACGTGAGACTGGCAGCCTCCCTGTCCTTTCAGATCACGAGATGGCAGGCTCAGTCGCCGAGACGTTCAAGAAATTCGCGGGCGCGCACGGCGCGGGCGAGGACTGTTTCCACGGTTTCTTCACCACCGCCGTGGAGTTCGAGCACGAGGACACCGTGGAAATCATGACGGCGCAGTTCACGCACGACGGCGGGCCAGTCGATGGTGCCTTCGCCGGGCGGGAGATGGGCGTCCCAGTCGCCACGGTTGTCGTTGACGTGGATCATCTTGAGATGCCCGGAGAGTTTCTGGATCACAACGCTGATCTCGCGGGCGAGGTGGGCGTGGCCGGTGTCAAGACAGGTGCCGACATTGCAGGCGCTGATGCCGCCGAGGAGATACATCATGTCCCGAACGTGGCCGAAGAGGAGATGAGGGAGCATGTTTTCGAGCAGCAACTGCACGCCCAGCTCGCAGCAGCGTGCGGCGACACGGTTGAGGGATTCGGCGGCGTGCTGCATATGCTGGAGGAATTCGGCCTCCGGCGGCCGGCCCTCGCGCTCCGGGCCGGGATGGAGGACGATGTTCTCACAGCCGAGGAGCGCGGCGGCCTCGCAGGCGCGCAGCAGCTCCTGCACGCCGGCCTCGCGCCTGGGGGTGTCAAGCGCAGTGATGTCGATGTAATCGGCAAAGGGGGCGTGAAAGGAGGCGGGATGGATCTGGAGCGCGCGCAGACGTTCGGCGGCCTGGCGCACTTCGGCGACGTTGTGATAGTCGAGGTGCTGCGGGAAG
>DAORHS010000849.1:0-2245 GCA_035438165.1 Prosthecobacter sp. | reverse complement strand
CGCCACGCCGTAGAGGACGGGGACGATCTGGTCGTGGCGGTTCAGACGGACAAGCTCCGGGAACTGCTGGAGGTCGCGCACCCGGCTGTAGTCAGTCGGGAAGTTCTTCGCGCTGGTCAGCCAGCCGATGTGCGACCACATGAAGCCGCGTTTCACCGGCGAATGTACGTCGGGATCATCATCCGAATGCTGGTGGTGATGCCGATGGACAGACGCCCACCACAAGGGGCCACGCTGGCACGAGGTGTTGCCCAGCACGGCGAAGAGAAACTGCATCGCACGGGAAGTGCGGTAGCTGCGATGCGAGAAGTAGCGGTGGTAGAATGCGGTGATCGCAAACATGCGCACCGCATACAGCAGCAGTGCCGCGACCAGCGCGATCCAGCTGAAGCCCACCCACAGCACGGCGAAACAGCCGAGATGCAGGACGACAAACGGGATGCAGCGCTTCCAATCGACGCCTTCCTTGAGATTTTGATCTCCAACCCAGCCTGGAGGGCGGTAATCCGAGTCGAACCATTGGCGAATCATCACGGCGGCATGCCATAAAAGATTTCGATGCCGGAGTGGCTGAACTGGGGTTTCGCTATTCACGCCTCCTATTGCGTCTGCTCAGGAGGTCTGGATTCAAAAATCTGGGGGCGTCACCGTGGAATCTTACGAACAACGGAAAACAGCAGACGATGTCTGTGGCTTTCAGGGTTCGATGCCTCGCAGAAGTTCGGCACAACGCTCAGGCCGCATGCTGTTGATGTAGGTGCCGCTGCCGAGTTCGAAACCGGCGAGGTGTGTGATCCGGGGCACGATGGCCAGGTACCAGTGAAAGCAGCTCGATGACATCTCCCCCAGCGGCCCGGAGCGGATGGTGATGTTGAAGTCCGGATCTCCTGCGGCTGCCTTCAGACGACGCAGCAGGCGGCCGAGCATGCCCGCCAGTTCTTCGATGTCCGCATCGCTGATCTCATCAAAGGAAGACTCATGCCTGCGCGGAAAGACCCACATGTGAAAGGGCGACAGGGAGGCATACGGCATGAAGGCGACAAACGAGGAACCGGCCTCAAGGATGCGCTCTTCGGCGAGCAGCTCCTGTTGCAGCACCGCACAGTACAGGCAGCCGCCGTTCAGTTCATGATAGCGCCGCGCCTCCTGGAGGCGCATGCACACCTGGGCGGACAGGACCGGAGCCGCCGTGATCTGGGAATGGGAATGCTCCAGCGAGCTCCCCGCGCGCTGACCGTGATTTTTGAAAATGACGATGCTCTCCACGGCCGGACTGTCACGCAGGGCCTGATAGCGCTCGCGGTACATGCGGAGGATCAGCCCCAGATGGGAAGACTCCATCTCACCGAGGTCGAGGTCGTGACGCGGATGCTCCACCACGACTTCATGCGCGCCTGCGGCCGTCATCGAACGAAACGTGCCGTTCACCTTCCGCTCCAGATCATTCGTGGCATTGAAGACGCCAAACTTGTTGGGAACCACGCGCACCAGCCAGGAACCGTCCGCAGCGGCCGCTCGTGAGATCTCCGGGGGTGTCAGATCTTCGTTTCCCATGCAAAACGGGCAGTCGTCACGATGAGGCGACCGTGAGGGATGCTCCGACATCTTCCGATGAAAATCATCCGGCCGCAGAGCGCGTTCTGGGGCCATGATGACCCAGTCCAACGTGATAGGATTGAAACGCATTTCAGACATGGCGGAGAGAAGGGATGGCAACATGCCTAACGAACCGGGTTTGGATTGCTGGCATAAAAAGCCGCGCAGGTTTGTCGCTGCCTGCTACCGGCGGCGCTTCTTCGAGTTCGTTTTCAGCCATGCCGCATAGGCCGACTCGGTCATCTCTCCCGCCGCCAGGGCGAGCGTGCGCAGCGCCGCGTCGGCCTCCGTCGCGGTGAATTCGAATCCATTGCGCTCCAAAAAGCCGGCCCCGAGCATGAAGCCAGTGCGTTTGTTGCCATCCAAAAACGGATGATTCCTCACCACACCTGCCGTGTAGGCGGCCGCAAGGTCTGCCATGGAAGGATTGCCATATGCGAAGGCCTGTTGAGGCCGGGCGAGAGCAGACTTCAGCAAGCCTTCATCGCGAATGCCAGCCGCCCCACCGTAGCCGGCCAGCATCATGTCGTGAAGCGCCAGGCATTCATCCAGACCGAGCCAATAGGGTTCCTTCATTTCGCCAGTTCCCGCAGCGTGTTCCGGTAACGACGATTCAAGTCTTCAAAGACCGCCATGGTCTTGGCGAACT
>DAORHS010000848.1:0-2247 GCA_035438165.1 Prosthecobacter sp. | reverse complement strand
GGCGAAGGGCTGCTGCTGAGCGCCATCCTGATCTTTCTGCGTCTGCGCTTTCCCCGCATGCGCCAGGGCATCATCACCGGGCTGTTTTTCATCCTCTACGCCATCGCACGCATCGCGCTGGAGTTTGTGCGGCAGCCGGACAGCGGGTCGGAACTGATCCTGGGGCTGACGAAGGGGCAGTTCTTCTCGACGTTCATGTTCATCGTCGGCGGATTGTTCATCGGCTACGGCCTGAAGTGGGGCAAGTCCCCGCCGGGGGTGGCGGCGAAGGCCTGAGTTTCGTCTTTTTCCCCACACAAAAGGCGAACCGGGAGGCGTTAGGCAGGTTGAAACACCCGGCCACGCATGGAACCCGCCTTTGACTGGAAACGAACCTTTGAGCAGATCGCTCCGCAGCTCGTGCTGTATGCGCGCCAGCTCGTCGCATCCAGGTCGGACGCCGAGGATGTGGTGCAGATGGCCTTTGTGCGCTGGTGGCGGCGCTTTCCGGAGGGCGACAACCACCACATTCCCCTGCTCTACGCCGCCGTGCGCACGATCGCGCTGGACCAGCGCCGCTCGGACAATCGCCGCGTGAACCGCGAGGCGAAGTCCGACATCGCCGTGGCCGGGGAGAACGCGCCCACCTTTGACCCGCAGCCGGGGCAGCAGGAAGTAACCGCCATCGTCGAGAAAGCGCTGCAAGACCTGCCGCGAGAGCAGCGCGAGGTGGTGACCCTCAAGCTCTGGGGCGATCTGACCTTCAACGAGATCGCCGCGATGACCGGCGACTCGATCAACACCGTGGCGGGCCGCTACCGCTACGCCCTGCAGGCGATGCAGAAGAAGCTGGCGCCTCTCAAAGACGAACTTCTCGGCGAATCCCCCACGCCCGCCGCCAACATCCTGCCTTTCAACACCCCCACGGAGGCACTGCCATGAACCACGACCCCGACAACTCCAACCTCGAAAACCTGCTGCGCGGCCTGAAGCCGGCAGCGCCGTCCGCCACCCTGACGCAGCGGGTCGATGACGAGCTAAAGCTCGACCTGAGCTGGCTGCAATCGAGCCGCAAACCACACCGCCTTCCGCACTGGCTGGCCTCGGCAGGCTGGGCCGCCATGGGTGCCGCCGCCGCCATCGCCGTGATGAGCCGGCTGCCGCAGACGGAAACGGCCCCAAACGCGAACACACTGGCCACCACGCCCACCGTGCTGCCCGTCTCCACCATTCGTGAGTGGGAAGACGTTCAGGACGAAGGCATTCACTACAACCCCCAGCGTCTGCCCGAACAGCACGTGACACTGATCGCCCGTGAGCGCCAGACATGGATCGATCCGCGCGATGGCGCGCAGATGACGGTGGAATACCCGCGTGAGCAGAAGCTGGTGCTGCCGATCTCGTTTCAATAACCCCCAAACCCACCCCACCATGAATCTCAACCACACGTTTCTCATCGCCTGCCTCGGCGCCGCGCCGTTGTGCGCCCAGCAGGTGGACTCCAAAACGGAGGTCAAAAAGGCGGAAGCCATCGACTCCTCCAAAGGAGAGGCCACTGCCACCGCCGCGGCTGTTTCCAACGGCGGCGTCAAGATTGACATCCGCACTTCAAACGCGCCCAATCAAAAACCGCAGAGCACCCGCAGGCCCGGCCCGCCCCCGCCGCAGGAGGATCAGAAGCCCGTGGCCTACATCGGCGTGCTGACCCGCGAAGTGTCGCCGGAACTGCGCTCGCAGTTCTCCCTGCCGGAAGGCTTTGGCCTGATGGTGGACGAGGTAATGCCCGACTCGCCCGCCAAGACGGCCGGACTGAAGCAGCACGACATTCTGGTGAAGTTCGAGGACCAGAACCTCGTGAACATGGAGCAGCTCATGACGCTGGTGCGGGCGAAGAAGAAAGGCGATGTCGTGAACCTCGACGTCATCACCGGCGGCAGGGAGACGCGTGTGCCGGTCACGCTGGGAGAACGCATGGTCGCGACGAACGAGCACCGGGGGCAGTACGGATTCGGAGGCTGGCCGCCGAACAGCATGCCCATGTTCAACAGTGACGCATTTCGCGGCGGCGACTTCCGCAACTTCCAACATCACAACCGGGAGTTCAGCGAACAGATGGAACGCTTTCAAAAGGAGATGCGCGACTACGAGAAACGCATCCAGGACTGGTCGAAGGCCGGCAACGGCACCCCCATGCCCAGGCCGCCTGAGTTCAAGCTGCAGCCCCCTCAGTCTTCCGCCACACCGCCGCCGTCACCGTTGACAAGTCCG
>DAORHS010000847.1:0-2248 GCA_035438165.1 Prosthecobacter sp. | reverse complement strand
AACACTTCGGCGAGATTTGATCCTGCCTCCGCGGTCGGAGAGATGTGAGGCATGAAACTGGACCGTCTCATCGCCAGCCATCATTCCATGGGTCGGCAGGCGGCACATCATGCCATTGCCGGACGGCGGGTGAGGGTGAACGGGGTTTGCGTGACCGACGGTCATCATCCGGTGGACCGCTTTACGCGGGTGGAACTGGATGAGGCGCTGATCCAGCGGCCGGAACGGGCCCTGTATCTCATGATGCACAAGCCCGCCGGCATTCTCAGTGCCACCAAGGACGCCCAACATCCCACCGTGCTCGACTTGATCCTCGATCCGGGCAAAGACACGCTGCACATCGCCGGACGGCTGGATCGCAGCACCTCGGGCCTGGTGCTCCTCACGAATGACGGGCGCTGGTCCAAGCGGCTCATGACTGCGGCGGAGAAGGTCCCGAAGGTGTATCTCGTCGAAACCCACGATCCCATTGTTCCCGAGGCGGTGGAGGCGTTTGCACGCGGGTTCTATTTCCACACCGAAGACATCACGACACTGCCTGCGGAACTGGTCATTCTCGACGAGCGCAGCGCCCGGCTGACGCTGCATGAGGGGCGTTACCATCAGGTGAAGCGCATGTTTCACCGCGTGGGCAATCGTGTGCGGAGCCTGCATCGCGAGAGCATTGGCGGCATTACACTGCCCGCCGATCTCCCGCCGGGGGCGTGGCGGGCGTTGACAGACCGGGAGACTCAGGACGCAGCCGGCGTCGCCTGACCTTAAGACTCAGTCGCAAACTCTCTGGTGGTTGCTTGTTTTTCAGAAAATCCGGCTTTCCCAGATGAATTTCAGACCTTAGTCTCCGCGTCTTGTGATCCCCCCACGCATGTATCTCAGCATTTGGTTTGGCATCATGTTGGCATCCCAGTCGGGCTGTACAACTCAAAAGGCTCCCAAGCCGGACAAACTCGCCACCGAGGAGGCGCGCAAGGCGCTGCCTTACGAGGACAAGGAGAATCCGCTGGTGAAGCGGCTCAACAATCCGTCCTCCATGCCCGGAGTGCCTCCGGCGGGTGCGCGCACCTCGTACTCCTCCGTCAAAATCGAGCAGAAGACGCTGGCGATGACCTTTGACGACGGTCCGCATCCGAGCCTCACGCCCAAACTGCTGGATCTCCTCAAGGAGCGGAACATCAAGTGCACCTTCTTCCTCATCGGTCAGCAGGTGAAGATGTATCCGGACATCGTGCGCCGCATCATCGCGGAAGGGCACGAGATTGGCAATCACACCTGGACGCATTGCAGTCTCACCAGCCGCTCCGATGAGCAGATCCGCAATGAGCTCAAAAAGTCCGAGGACGCCGTGTATGAAGTGGCCGGGGTGCGCCCGCATCTCGTTCGTCCGCCTTACGGCGCCATCAATACACGCATCAAAAATCTCATGTTCACCGAGTTCGGCTACTCCACGATCATGTGGTCGGTCGATCCGCAGGACTGGAGGCGTCCTGGCGTGGCCGCCGTGACCAGCCGCCTCGTCAATGGCGCTCATCCCGGTGCCATCATGCTTTCTCACGACATCCATTCACCGACGATCCAGGCCATGCCGGCGATGTTTGATCAGTTGCTGGCCAAGGGGTATCAATTCGTCACCGTCAGCCAGCTTCTGAACATGGAGAAGGCTTCGATGCCCGTCGGCGTGATCATTCGTCCGGCTGTACCGGTTGGAGACAAAGATCCACAGCCGCTGCCGCAGACCAAGCCGAAGGCTTGATCCCGGCGCTGCGTCTGAAAATAGAGAAAGCGCCCCGGGCGGAGCCGGGACGCTTTCAAACCCGCCTGTGCCGTCCGAATACAAAGGGCTCACGTATCCCATGAGACCAGGTGGGAACCCGCGTGATGAAGCTCTGTCTTCCAGTGAAGGCATGACATGTCACTCCAGCGCGTAGCCCCCGCAGTTGATGAATCGGGCCGGGCCACAAAGCTCGAAAACGAACACCGCAGGAAGTTCAAAGGCCGCTTGGGGCGGCGAAATTTCAAAGATCAGATGCCAGAACAGCAACGACGCCATCCTAGTGCGTCCGCCGCCGTCAGGCAAGGTCAGGTTCCGACCTCGTCCTCATCGCTCATGCCTTGCCGCTCATTGGCCGGTTCTTGGGGAATTCATGTGTGCTGATCTTTCACGAAACGAGGGGCCAAGGGCGGCGTTCTGCTTCGTAGTCTATCATGCGCCACATGCGCGCCCCTTTTTCGTTCCATGCCTTCTCCCACC
>DAORHS010000846.1:0-2261 GCA_035438165.1 Prosthecobacter sp. | reverse complement strand
GGAAGCGCATGGAGTTCACCGAACTTCAGTGGGCCGGGCTCAAGCAGCATGCGGAGGAGAAGGGGCTCGTCTTTCTCAGCTCACCATTCTCGCTCGCGGCAATCCGGATGCTCGACCGGCTCGGAATGGCGGCGTGGAAAGTGGCGTCTGGCGAAGTGACCAACCGGTTGTTTCTGGATGCCATGATGGCCACGTGCAAACCGGTCCTCGTGTCCAGCGGGATGAGTTATCTGGAGGAAATGGATGCCACGGTTGCCTTGCTGAGGGCCGCAGGGACTCCGGTGGCCGTGTTTCAGTGCACCACCGCCTATCCGTGCCCTCCTGAAAAAATCGGACTCAACATGGTCACTGAGATGCAGGCCCGGTTCGGCTGCCCGGTGGGGCTTTCGGATCATTCGGGCACGCCGTATCCCTCTTTGGCCGCGGTGACGCTCGGGGCGAAATTGATTGAGGTTCATATCGCCTTTAGCCGGGAAATGTTCGGTCCGGATGTCAGTTCGTCGCTGACCACGCATGAATTTGCGCAGATGGTCGAAGGCGTGCGATTCATTGAGCGCAGTCTCGCGAGCCCGCTGGAGAAAAATGTGTCTGCGGGGCAGTTGGATCAACTGCGGCGGATGTTTGGGCAGAGTCTCGTCGCGGCGTGTGATCTGGCACCTGGCACAGTTCTCACCCGTGAGCATCTTTCCTGCCGCAAGCCCGGCTACGGCATTCCTGCCTCCGAAGTGGGCACTGTCGAAGGCAGAACGCTCAAGCGGGCCGTCAAAGCGTCGGAGTTCCTCCAGTCGGACGATCTTCAGTGACGGGCACGGTCGAGGATCGACTGGTAAAAGGCGGCCATATCCCGGGTATAGTCGCGAAGCATGGGCAGTTCGGCTTTGCGCCGCTTTTGATGCGCCAGAACCGATGAGCGAAAGACTTCGTCGTTCAACACACGCCAGACGGTGTTTGCGTAGGCGGACGCATCCGTCACGTCAAACAAGGCCGGATGATTAGAGCCGAGCACCGCGGCGTTTCCTTCGATGTTGGAGGCCACGATGGGCAGTTCACAGGCCAGTGCCTGAAGCAGGACCATCGGCTGGCCTTCCCACGTGGAGCCCAGGGTGAAGACATCGAGCGCCTGCATCCACGGTGCGATCGGGCGGCGTGCGCCCATGAGGTCAAAGTTGCTCAGTTTTTGCTGCGAGATGGCTTCAGCGATGCGTGCTCGCTCGCCTCCCTCACCAAAGGCGAGAAAGCGTCCGGTGAAGCCGAGCTCGTTGAGCTTCGCCGTCATCGCCACATTGAGGAGATGATTCTTCGGCGGCGTCAGTGACGCCACGGTGCCGACGAGCGGCGTGTCGGCACCCAGATCGAGCGACCGCCGCAGTGGTTCACGATTTGCCGCCGGATAAAACGTCTCTTCGTCCACCGGATTGATAAAGACGCGCACCTTTTCGGACGGAATGCGAAACACGCGGCACAGATCCTCGCGCGTTTGAGCCGAAAGCGTGATGTGCGCCGCAGCACGATGGGACAGCGCCCGCAGGATGAGCTTCCGCCGCCAGCGCATCTCGGCATACGTCTTGTGGTGGTGCAGAATGGCAGGGATGCCGGCGCGACGGGCGGCGAGCAGGCCATAGACGTGGGCGTTATAGACATGCGTGTGCACAAGCTGAATGCCCTCCTCGCGCAGCCAGCGGGCCAGCTTCAAGACAGCACCGGGGCGAAAGCGCTTCCCAGGCACCCATGGCAGCAGTTTCACGCGATCTGGAAACTGCTGCTGCAGCGACTCGCCCACCTTGCCGGGCTCCTGCAGGCAAACGACGCGCATGTCCACGCCCTCGGGCACGGTGCGCAGGATGTCGCCGACCAGGTCTTCAGCACCGCCGACCGGCATGCGGATGAACACATGGGCGACCTTCATGACCTGCGGACGGGAGAAGAAAACATGAGACGACAGGCGGGAATCATGCATGAATGCAGGCCTGTGACCGCCCTCGTTTGTTCATTGTTTGCGCCACCGGATCGTCCGGCGGCTTTGTGGTGTCCTCGAAAGGTCATGCGTGCGTGTGAAATGATGAACAGCATGCTGCGCAGGGGCGCGGCGGCAAGCACATCCTCGGCGCACGGTGCCCCTCGAATTGACTGATTTTCATGAGTTCGCTTCTGACACGCAAGATTCACGACTGGTATGCAGGCCTTGCATCGGCCGTTTCTCCGCTCAAGCGCACGGATGTTCCCCCGGCGGAGGCCTTGATCGAAAGCTGGCAGATTCAAAC
>DAORHS010000845.1:0-2263 GCA_035438165.1 Prosthecobacter sp. | reverse complement strand
AGAGAAGGTTGCGATTCGCGGTGTTTTCGGCTCTTGCTGACACATGAATTTTGACCGGCTGGCGCCGCACTATCGCTGGATCGAGGCGTTGTTCGCCGATGGGCGGCTGCAGCGCTGCCGAACGTCCATGCTGGACGCAATTTCTGCGCCGAAGAGAGTGCTCATCTATGGCGAGGGGAACGGACGTTTCCTGGTGGAGCTGATGCGGCGCTTTCCACAGGCGGCTGTGACGGTGGTGGAGGCGAGTGCGGTGATGATCGATCTCGCACGATCACGCCTGCAACGCGATGGACTGGAGTCCGCTGCGGTGACGTTTGTGCAGGCGGATGCGCTCACGTGGGAGCCACCGGCATCCTCCTTCGATCTCATCGTGACCTGTTTTTTCCTCGACTGCTTTCAGGAGGATCAATTACAGCGTCTGATGCCCGTCATTGCGAACGCAGCGACGCCGGATGCGCAGTGGTTGCTCGCGGATTTTCAGATCGCGCCCTCGGGACTTCGGCGCGTGCGCAGCCGTGTGATCGTGGGGTTGCTGTATGCGTTCTTCCGCCTGACCACGCGCATCGCGGCCCGTGAACTGGTGGATGTGCAGCCCGGTCTGCAGGCGGCTGGATTCACGCGCGTGGAGCGCCGGGAGTTCGATCACGGACTGTTGTTTTGCGACTGGTGGAGCCGCGGAGAGATTGCGTCTCAGGCTCGTCGCATAACTTGATCACTGGATGCCAATCCAGGCGGATCAACGCGAACGCGGGTGTGCTTTATCTGCACATGGACAACAAACCACACTCCCGAAATCGGTGGTTGCCCGCGCTGGGCCTCAGCGCGCTGGCAGCCGTGTCACTTTCAACCGCAACCGCCGGCACCATCGCTCCGAAGAATCCAGGAGTCGAGGCCGCCGACTGGAGAGTCAACACCATCTCCCCGGTCACGAACCCGATCTTCTTCGAAGATCCGGTGATCCGCTCCGAGATCCGCCCGATCTTTGCCTATCACACAATCGACAATGGTTTCATCACCGGCGGCGGGCACGCCACGCTGTATGCGTTGCAGATCCGCTACGCGCTGACGGACCGCCTTGCGCTCATCGCGACGCAGGACGGGCACCTTGACGTCGATTCTCCCGTGTTGAACGTCGATGGCTGGATGGACCTGGCCGCAGGCTTCAAATACGCGCTGATCAACGACCTGGAGCACCAGTTCATCCTGACCCCCCGGCCTCACCTTCCACATTCCGACAGGCGACCGGGAAGTCTTCCAGGGCCGTGGTGGCGGTGAGTTCAATCCGTTCGTGTCATTCGCGAAGGGCTACGGAGACCTGCATATCACGGGCAATCTCGGCCTGCGCATTCCGGTGACGAGCAACGAGCAGAACCTCGTCGCGCATTACAGCCTGATGGTGGACTACTACACCTGCCGCTGGTTCATTCCGTTCGTGGCCGCGAACTTTTGGACCAACCTCAATGACGGCACCAACGTTCCTGGTCTGCGCAGCAACGGCTACGACGTGATCAACTTCGGCGGTGGCAATGCCAACGGCGTCACGCAGGGCACCGTGGGGTTCGGCTTCCGCAGCCGGATTCTGGACAATGTGGACCTCGGCTTCGCCTACGAAATCGCGGCGGTGCGTCCTTACGGTCTGACCAACAATCGTGTGACCGTGGACATGAGCATCCGCTTCTGAGTTCCAATTTTCTTGGGTAATGGCAGTGCAGTCGAGTCGCACGGGGGCGAAAGTCCCCGTGCGTTTCTGTTGCGGGCATGGCCTGAGCCTGCATCATGGCGGCCCTGACCACCATGAAACGCCACGCCCTTCTCTCCGCCGCCGGAGCCCTTGCGCTGATCATTGCCCTCAACTCCTGCGGCAAGTCAGAACAACCCATGGCGGCCAAGCCCGCCGCTCCGGAACCTGTGGCCGAAAAGGCCGCCGCCCCGGCATCCTCTCCGGCCCCTGCTCCTGCCAAACCGGCGGAGCCCGTGTTCGCCGCCGAACCGGTCCATCTGAACGGTTTCGGGAGCGATGAGCCGGCGGAACGGGCGGATGAGCCCAAGCGTGGCGTGATCATCGTTGAGCCGAAAGACATCAAGCAGATGTCGGCGCAGCACTGGGAGCAGTTTGACTGCACCAACTTCACCGCCAAACGCTGGGGCCGCTACGAAGTGCGCGTGACCTACACGCTCCGGCACGCCACGCTCGGCACGCAGTTCCGCTTCGGCCAGCAGCCGTTGAAGAAGACCCTCGTGGCCGCCAGCCAGCCGAACCGTG
>DAORHS010000844.1:0-2271 GCA_035438165.1 Prosthecobacter sp. | reverse complement strand
AGGAAGCCCTCGATCACCGCATCACTCTCCGGCACGATCACCTTTGCCGCGCTCAGCTCGCCGGTGGTGGTCATCCGCAGCAGTTTGCCGCGTGGCGAGTCCTTCACCGAGCGCAGATACAGCGCGGCTCCATCATGGCTGAAGTCGATCTCTTTGATGCCATCTTCATGCCGGGTGATCTGTCGCCAAGGCGAGCCTGCCTTGGTTTCGCGGAGGTGATGAGAGAACTCGCCGCCATCGCGGAACTCGACGGCGAGCCAGTCGAGAAGTTCGGGATGGCTTGGGGCCGCGCCCATGATGCCGAAATCCTCCGGCGTCTTCACGATGCCCTGGCCGAAGACTTCCTGCCAGAAGCGGTTCACCGTGACGCGTGCGGTGAGCGGGTTGTCCTTGCTCACGACCCATTGCGCGAGGCCGAGGCGGTTCTTCGGTGCTTTCGCGGGCAGTTTGCCAAGCGACGCAGGCACGGCGGCATCGACGCGTTCGCCGACCTTGTCGTAAGCACCGCGCATGAGGATGTTTGCCATCGGGGCGACGTTCATGACCTCTTCTTGAACATGGGTGATCGGGCTGCGGCCTTTGATGGCCTCTTTCTCGGCCTCGAGCTTCTTCATCTGGCTGTCGTGCTGCTGCCATTCGGCATCGCGGGTGGCGAGGTAGTGGGCAAAAAGCGCGTTGCGCTGCTGCGGCGTGCGTTTGTCGCTCGCGGCGGCGAGGATGGCGCGCAGCGGGCCGACATCGGCGAGTGTTTTGATCTCGCTTTCGCTGAGCATGCGGTCATACACGCGGGCGTCCTGGATGGAGCCGTCGGTGAAGTATTGGCCCTCGCTGCGCTGGCCGATCTTGAGCGGCACCTTGGTGCGGATGCTGGCCTTCGGCTTGATGGTGTTCGTGTTCACGATGAGACGCTTCTGCTCGACGCCGTTGACGTAAATCTTGATGCCCGCCGCCTTGCCGCTGCCGTTGTAGGTGACAAAGACATGTTGCCACTCGCCGGGTTTGAGTGCGGCATCGCGGGTGCTGACCTTCATGGCGTTCTCGGTCCATTTGTCGATGATATGGACGGAGAGGCCGCGGTCGTTCTGCCAGAGGTCCCAGCCGCGATAGCCGTTCTTTTCATCCATGCGTGCCATGATAGCGCCGAAGACGCCATTGCGGCCGGCCTTCACCCACGCGCCGTAGCTGAACTTCTGGTTCAGCTCGAAATCGCCCGCGTCGCTTACTTCAAAGGTGCTGCCGGGCTTGATGACCGGCGCGGGGCCGAGCTTGCCGCCGGGCGTCCAAGAAACCTGGCCGGTGGCGGTGACTTTGAACGCGGTGCCGCACACATTGGCGATTTCGTTGCCGACGCCTTCATTGAGCGGCAGATGCACCTGCAGACCTTGGGTCGGCACGTCCTGATCGAGATGCTCGGGTTTCGCGGAGGCGAGCCATTGATTGAAATCCCCTCCAGCGGCTTTGCGGCGTTCATCGCGCTGCTTCGTGGCCTCGGCGATCTCGGCGGGAAGTTTGTCCCAGCGCGGCTTGTCCTGATCGGAAGGAATCACGAGGACAGGGCCTTTGCCATCCTTCACATTGCCGTCCTTGGCACCCTGCGTCGTGTTGCGGAAGAACGCGGCGAGCGAGTAGAAGTCGTGCTGCGTGAAGGGATCGAACTTGTGGTCGTGGCACTGGCCGCAGTTCGTGGTGAGGCCGAAATAAACCCAGCCCATCGTCTGCACGCGATCCACCGCGTAGTTGGCGAGGTTTTCCTCGTCGATGGTGCCGCCTTCGTTGGTGGTGATGTTGCAACGCTGGAAGCCGGTGGCGATGAGCTGGTCGTCGGTGCGGTTTGGCAGCAGGTCGCCGGCGATCTGCTCGACCGTGAACTGGTCGAAGGGCTCGTTGCGGTTGAAGGCTTTGACGACCCAGTCGCGGTAGGGCCACATCTCGCGGTAGTTGTCGAAGTGCATGCCATGCGTGTCGCCATAGCGTGCCGCATCGAGCCAGTAGCGGGCACGGTGCTCGCCGTAGGCGGGAGATTTCATAAGCTCGTCGATGAGCGAGTTGATTTGCGCGTCCGTCAGACGGGTCTGACCAGTCGGACAGAAGCGTGCCAGCAGCTCAGGAGATGGCGGCAAACCGGTGACATCCAGGCTGATGCGGCGCACGAGGGTGCGGGCGTCTGCTTCCGGTGCGGGCGTAAGTCCTGCCTTTTCCAACGAGGCCCGCACGAAGCGGTCGATGGGTGTTTTGATCCACGCTTCATCCTTCACCACCGGGGCGGCGGGC
>DAORHS010000843.1:0-2277 GCA_035438165.1 Prosthecobacter sp. | reverse complement strand
GCAAACCCAGTGCTGGCGAACAGCCGCCCAGAGCAGTTGGACTTCCCGTTGTCGCGGGCAAAAACACCGAGGTAGCCGGTTCCGGTGGCACGAATGGCGAGGTCACGCCCCGCATCGTCCGGGATCATGAAGGTGTGATAGCTCTTCACTCGCCAGCCAGCGCCCTCTTTGGTCCACACATGGCCGAGCTGTGAATTTTTGTGCGGTCCGTCAGTGAGTTCGGCGAGGAAATCACGCCAGGGTGCTTCATCCCTGGGCTTCGCCTCAGCGAAGTCCCACCCCAGCGCCTTGAGCGGATCGGAGATGCCGTCAAGGATGGCGTATTCGACGTCTTTGACCCCGTAGTTCCGGCCGTGGATCGTGACTGGCCCGCTCCGCTGGACGGCTTGAGTATCCTGAAAACGCAGTTCCTTTCCTTTGAAACGGACAATGAACGTGTCACCCACCACGGCGGCCTCGAAACGCTCGACATCGCCAGGCAGGAAGGGCGTGTCGAAGATGATCCGGCCCCGTTCCACTGGCTTGGGGGTGCCATCATTCCGTTTGGCAACGAGTTCCAGCTCTGAGATGCCGAACGAGACCGATTGATCCATCGGCTGGCGCAGCCAGAAACCGATGCCGGGCGGGAACGAGGATGGAGTGGTGGTGAGCCGAACCTGGGCACGCACAGCCCCGTCACGAAATACGACCTGCTTATCGGAGGTTCGTGGGTCGAACTGTCTGAGTTCGTTCCCAACGGAAAACCAGCCGTCTGCGGAGACATACGGAAGAGCGTTGTTGTGCCAGACAGCCTTTTTCCAGACGCCGTTTTTCGGGGCGATGTCGGCCTTTGGCGTGTCAGCCTTCGCAGTGCGCTCGTCCGCTGGAAGTTTCAGCACGCAGCGGAAGCCGGGGATGACGTTGCGGGAGTAATCGTCGAGCGGCGGAACCGGGAAGCGAAAGTCGGGATCACGCCCCAGGCGCGTGAGGGAATTGCGATAGCCCCCATAGTTCATATAGCCGCACCCAATCAGCACGCGCTTTGACTTTTGCTTGTCGAACCAACTATCACACCACTCCCAGGCGTTGCCGCCGAGATCGAAAATGCCGAGGCGGTTGGGCAGAAAGCTCATCACGGGTGCCATGCCCTCATGACCGTCATCCTTTCCCTTGTAGTTGCCATTTGCGTCCTTCTCGTCTCGCGTACCCCACGGATATTGCGGTTTTGGGAATGCCATCAAAGCCTTCAAATCGGTGTCGCTGATGGACCTGGGATCACTCACATCAAAGGCAGCAGCAAGGTTCCACTCGCGCTCAGTGGGCAGGCGGTAGGTGCGGCCCTCCTTTTTGCTCAGCCAGGCGCAGAAAGCCGAGGCGTCCTCCCAGCTCACCTCCACGACGGGATGGTTGTCGTCCTGAATCAGCAGCTTGCCTTCGTCCAGGGGATTCTTCCAGGTTGCGTCCACATCCGGCACCAAATCGGCATAGGCCGCGTAATCCTTGCGGCGCGTTTCATGGATGCACATGAGGATGTCCGTGCCGGGCACGGGGACGAACTTCATGCCGAGGCTGTTGGTGAATGGTTTTTCCTTCGTGGCAGTCGCCGGGCCAGATGCCACGGATTCCATCTCCCACCCCAGCGCCTTGAGCGGATCGGCGATGCCGTTGAGGTTCACATGTTTGATTTCACGCAGCCCGCAGCCGCGCACCTGGACACTGAGCCCCCCGGTCCGGTTCATCTCCGCGTGATCTTCGGCGAGGACGGTCTCACCATTCAAACGGACGATCAGGCGCTGCCCGACGGCGGCGAGTTCAAAGAGGCCCTCGTCTCCGGGTTTCAAGGGCTTGGGCCGCGGCCATGACTTGTCGAACTTGGCCGTTCCGTCCACACGCAGCCTGATTTCTCGCTCCGCCAGCTCAGCCTCGACACCGGCATTCCCGGATCGCGAGCGCGATGAGAGAATGAGTTGCGGATTCGCGCCTGCGTCTGGATTCCAGCGGTAGCGAACCTGGATGGCGGCATCCTTGAACAGGCCGGGGTTGCCAGACGGCGCGGCAGCCGTGAGGCGAATCGGGTGGGGCTTGGCGGAACTGACCTTGAATCGAATCCACTCGTCCTGGAGTGAAAAGACCTGCTCATTCCATTCGGGATCAGAACGCGCGAGCGTCTGCCAGGGAGGCTGTGAGGCCGCCGCCACCGGCTTCGATGATGCGTCATCCGTCACCTCCCACCCCAGCGCCTTGAGCGGGTCGGGGATGCCGTCGAGGATGGCATATTCGATGTCGCGCAGGCTGTAG
>DAORHS010000842.1:0-2283 GCA_035438165.1 Prosthecobacter sp. | reverse complement strand
CCCTACACGTCGCTCTGCCGAGCTCGGCGGGGCCGATGTAAACCAGGGGCAGCATCAGGAGGGATGCTCGGACAAAGAAGGTGACGAACGGAGTCATGGACAGGTTGGCTGGAGGTGGGGGCTAAAAAATGAGGAATGATGAATTCAGAATGACGAATGGCCGGGAACGAAGGGCGAAGTGTGAATCATGAAATGATATTCGCCATTCGGGTTTCGGCATTCCGCCGTCAGGCCTCGGTCGCTTCGACGACGTCGGACTTCTTGGTCACGGCGGCGATCTTGCTGCGCTCGTACTCGACTTTGACGTTGTCGGCGATCTTCACCATGACGGTGCGGTCTTTGACGCTGGTGATGATGCCATGCACGCCGCTTTCCATGATGACATGGTCGCTCACGGTGACGCTGGCGATGAGCTTCTGGTGCTCCTTCATGCGCTTCTGCTGCGGGCGGAAGATGACGAAGTACATCACCACGATCATCAAGATCGGCAGCATCATGGGGCTGCCAAGGATGCCCCCCTGGCCTCCGGCAGGTGCGGCTTGGGCCAGAAGGAGGGAGTTTTCGAGGAAAGTGTGGATCATGATTCGGAGGCTACGGTGGTGGGCTTGTATTTCGCGACGACCTCAGCCCGGAACTCGGCGAAACAACCCTGTTCGATCGCTTGACGTGCCCTGGACGTGAGGGACGCGTAGAAATGCAGGTTATGCAGAGAAATCAACCGCAAACCCAGAATCTCCTGGGCCTGCACCAGATGGCGGATGTACGCCCGTGAAAAGCCCCGGCAGAGCGGATGCGTGTCCTCGGCGAGATCGCGGAAATCCTTGGCATGGCAGGCATTGCGCAGGTTCATCAGCCCGTCGTGGGTGAAGGCGGTGCCGTTGCGGGCCAGCCGGGTGGGCAGAACGCAGTCAAACATGTCGATGCCACGGGCGATCAGCTCAATGACCTGCGGCGGTGTGCCCAGCCCCATCGCGTAGCGGGCCTGGTTCGCGGGAAGAAGCGGCGTCACCCATTCCGCGATGCGCATCATGTCCTCCTCCGGCTCCCCCACACTCAATCCGCCGATGGCATAGCCGTCAAAACCCATCGCCACGAGTTCGCGGGCCGATTTTTTGCGCAAATCTTCATACACACTGCCCTGCACGATGCCGAAGTGCTGCTGCGCCCCGCCGCCGGTCTGCGGGCGGTGTTCATCAATCCACGCCCGGCAGCGTTTCGCCCAGCGCAGCGTCAGATCGAGGCTCTTTTCGGCTTCCTTCGCCTCGCAGGGATACGGCGTGCACTCGTCGAACAGCATCGCGATGTCCGACCCGAGCGTCGCCTGGATCTCCATCGACGTCTCTGGCCCGATGAACATCGGCGTGCCGTCGAGGTGGTTCTGGAAATGGCAGCCCTCTTCTTTGATTTTACGCAGCTTCGCCAGTGAGAAGACCTGGAAGCCGCCGCTGTCGGTCAAAATCGGCCGGTCCCAGTTTGAGAAGGCATGCAGACCGCCCGCCTCCTTCATGATCTCCATCCCCGGTCGCACAAAGAGATGATAGGTGTTCCCCAGGATGATCTGCGAGTTCAGCGCCCGCAATTCATCCGGGTGCATCGCCTTCACCGTGCCCTGCGTGCCCACCGGCATGAATACCGGCGTCTCCACCACCCCATGCGGCGTCGTCAGCCGCCCGCGACGGGCGTGGGACGAAGGATCAGTGGCGAGAAGCTCAAAAGACATGGGTGGGCCGGAAAAAGGGCGCGGAGTCTCGCCGCAGCGGCGGAAAGAGCAAGGCCCCAGGCGATCATGCTTGACGAAAAATCCACAACCCCATAGAACCCGCACGCATGCCGAAAAATAATCAAATCCCAGCCCTGTGTCTCATCCTCATGATTAGCTTTGCGGGAGCATTTTCCTGCCTGGCACAAAGCCCTGCGGTGGACCGCGCGGTAATCGACCAGACCATTCGCGAGGCCCTTCGCACCACGAAACGAGACGCGCGTGCCCGGAGGTCGGCCTCACCTGCCAGTCAGGACGAGATCAATCTGCTCGACCGTGAGTTTGGCCAGCAAACCATCAGCGGCTTGATTCGAGAAGAGCCTGACCAGTTCCTGCTGGCGCTCGAAAGCACCGGCTTTTTCACCTCCAATGCCGCGTTGTCACCCGGACCGGAACAGTCGGACTGGGTGGGCCGTCCCGGCCTGCGCGGTGCCTGGTTTCCGCAGCTCACCGACAGGATCAACCTGCTGGCGATGTCCTCCTATTCGCTGTGGCGTTATGCCGATCTGCAGCAGCTCGATTTC
>DAORHS010000841.1:0-2285 GCA_035438165.1 Prosthecobacter sp. | reverse complement strand
ATGGTTTAACAGCAGTCGGCGCAGCAGGTGCGGCATCAGGGTTATGAACTGCGCCTGCCACCCGCCGAACTTGCCGCCTTTGTGGAATCACTGCCCGTGTGCTGCTCGCACTACGACGCCTTTCGCTTCTTCACATCGGAGGCGCGTCCGCTGAACTCGCTCCAGCCCACGCTCGATGCGCGTCCCGATCTGGAGCAGTCCGCCTGCCTGCATGCGAACATGGACCTCTACAAGTGGTCCTCCAAGCTCTGGCCCTGGACCGGCGCCGATCTCATCGGCGAATGTTTTGAACTCGCTCTCGCCGGGCGTGATCTCGACATGCGCGCGAGTCCCTATGATCTGAGTGTCATGGGCTATGAGCCCGTGAAGATCGAGACGCCCGAGGGGCGTTCGCGGTATGAACGGGAGCAGCGCGAACTGGCGACGCGAGCGGCGGTTTTGCGCCAGAAGCTGCTCGCGTGTTGTCAGTCGCTCGCAGCATGTCCAATTGAAAAGATCGATTCAGACGCGTGACAAAAGCGAAGTGCTCTGTGTGCGAAGTATTTTTTTCAAATTCCTACTTGATCAGTGTATATTGGACGTGCATGTATTTGGCATGAAGCTCACCAAACGAGGCGAATACGCCCTCCGCACCCTCATCCGTCTCGGCATTGCCGACCGGCAGGGAGAGGGTGTGATCTCGGTCTCCGTGCTGGCGGAGCAGGAGCGGCTGCCATTCAAGTTTCTCGAAGCGATTCTCTTTGAGCTGAAGCAGGCCGGTTATGTGGAAAGCCTGCGCGGCAAGCACGGCGGCGCACGCCTCGCGAAACCCGCGAAGTCCATCAAGATGGGTGATGTCGTGAGACTCATCGACGGCAAGCTCGCCCCCATCGGCTGCGCCAGCGAGACGGAGTATGAAAAGTGTTCCTGTCCCGACGAGGAGCACTGCGGCCTGCGGATGCTGATGATCGATGTGCGCAACGCCATCGCCAACATCCTCGACCGCTACACACTGGAACATGTTGTCGAGGTCACCCTGCGCAAACAGGAGCAGCAGGCCGCGGCGACACGCAAGACCGCCAAAAAGAAGACTTCTAAAACTCTCCATGCTGATCCCGCCGACGGCTTCCTCGCCGCGCTGCTCTCACCCGCCACCTGACGCGCCATGAGCCAGACCCTTGCCCCATCCTCCATCGAGCCCTGGCTCGAAATCGTTCGCCAGAAAGTCGCCGCCATGCGCTTCGGCTCCGTGCAGATCGTCGTCCATGAAGGACGCGTGACGCAGGTCGAAAGCACGGAGAAGACCCGCTTTGCCGCTGACGAGCCTCCGCCCCCGCGCCGCTCCTCGCGGCCTTGATACCCCTTTGCCTACTGCACCCGCAGGGGCCTTCGAAAACACTCTTGCTGACGCCGACCAGACCACCGGACGCCGACGCCCGCAAGAACCATGAAAACACACGACAAGCACCCAAGACAACGAACCGCCCATCTCCTCGCCCCAGTCCTGCTTTTCGCCGTATCGGCATTCGCAGAAGACTTGGCGCCATCGAAACTCACCCGTGGCACTTTTTATCAGGCCCCTCGCAGCTACGGCACGACGCGTGACCCTGACCCGCCCAAATATGCGCGGAATGCCAGCGAGCTTGGCATCGACTCTCTGCTGAACGTGAACTGGCTCGATGTGGGCCTCGATTACCGCTTCCGTTATGAGTATCGTGACGACGATATTCGCCGCGCACAGGCTGGCCGCGATGAGCCATGGCTGCATCGCACCCGCGCCTACCTTGGCATCAAGGAGATCATCGACCCGTTCCGTTTTGCCTTCGAGTTCGAGGACGCCAGGCGCTACAACAGCAACTACCCGCGAGACAACCGGGATGTGAATGAGTTCTCATTCATCCGTCTCTATGGAGAGCTGTATTTCAAGGATCTGCTCGGGCACGATGCCATCGGCAACGCCCGTCCGGTCAGCCTTCGCTACGGCATTCATAACTTTGAGTTCCTCGACCGCCGCCTCATTGGCAACAACCAGTGGCGCAACACTGCAAACGCCTTCCAGGGCTTCCACGGCACGCTGGGGCAGGAGAGCAACGACTGGCAGATCGATCTGCTCGCCGTGCAGCCATTGAACCGTCTGCTTTACGAGTGGGACCGCCCTGTCGAGCAGCAGTGGTTCTATGCGGTCATCGGTCACTGGCGCAGGTGGTCGGACATCATCACGCTGGAGCCGTTTTATCTGGCCCTGAATCAATCCGCCTATGCGGGTGTGGCCGAGAGGCTGGTTCATTCTCCAGGTCTGCGTGGTT
>DAORHS010000840.1:0-2302 GCA_035438165.1 Prosthecobacter sp. | reverse complement strand
CTGCTGCTGTGGCGTGTGGTCAAAGGAGGAAATCCCCTGAAAAATGTCAGGTCGGAGTGATCAGCGGCCCTGATTGCGGCGTTTTCACCTCATGCGCACGCTGCTTCTGCTCCTGACCCTCAGCGCCGGGCTTCATGCCGCGCCCAACATTCTTCTCGTCGTCAGCGATGACCAGCGGCCGGACACGATTCATGCGCTCGGCAATGCAGTCATCGAAACGCCCGCGCTCGACCGCCTCGCCGCGCAGGGCACCTCCTTCACACGGGCCTACGCGGGCTATCCCATCTGTTATGCCAGCCGTGCGCAAATCCTGACGGGTACTTTTGCCTTCACCGCGCTGGCGAAGTATCCCGGCGGTGTGGTGAACCCACAGCTCGCCACCATGGCCGGCACGTTGCAAAAGGCCGGCTATCACACCTGCTACACCGGCAAATGGCACAACGACGGCCATCCCATGCAGCGCGGTTACACCACGACGAGCGGACTCTACTCCAGCGGTGGCGGCAAAGGCGTCACGCAGCTGGAGATCGACGACCGTGGCCGCCCGCTCACCGGCTATCGCGGCTGGACCTTCAAGGACGAGAAGAACCAGGCCGAACTCGACAAAGGCGTCGGCCTGCAGCCTGACAACAGCCGCCATGTCGCCGACGGAGCCATTCGCGGCATCCAAACCGCACCGAAGGACAAACCGTGGCTCATGCACGTGAACTTCGCCTTTCCGCATGACCCGCGCATGTGGCCCACGGGCATGAAGAACCGCTACGACGCGGCAAAAATGGTGCTGCCGGCGAACTTCGCCAAGGATCACCCCTTCGATCACGGCAACCGCGGCGGGCGCGATGAGGTCCTGCTGCCGATTCCGCGCGTCGAAAGCGAGGTGCGCGAGGAACTCGCGCTCTACTACGCGATGATCACCGATCTCGACGCGCAGCTCGGTCGCATCCTCGCGGCGCTGCCGTCGTTTGATGACACGATCATCATCTTCACCGCGGACCAGGGCCTCGCACTCGGCAGCCACGGCCTGCTCGGCAAGCAGAACGAATACGAGCACAGCATCCGCAGCCCGTTCATCCTCTGCGGCCCCGGACTTCCCAAAAACGAGCGCAGCGCGGCGCTCATCGAGTTGCGCGACATCTTCCCCACGCTGTGTGATCTCGCCGGTGTCCCGATCCCCGGCACGGTGCAGTCCAAAAGCATCGTCCCGCTGCTCCGGCATCAAACCGACCGCATCCACGACCACGTCTTCGGAACATTCACGAACACCCAGCGCATGATCTGCGACGAACGCTGGAAGTTTATCCGTTACCCCAAGGCCGGCCGCGAGCAGCTCTTTGACCTGCAAAACGACCCGCATGAAATGCACGATCTCAGCGCTGATCCCGCGCAGCGGACTCGACTTGAGGAACTGAAGGCAGCATTGCAGGCCTGGTGCCGCACGAACGGAGATCCTGATTTGTGACTGGACGCTGGCCCGCTTCTTCGCAACGTTCCCTCCGCGACCAATCACGCGTCACACCATGAAAACGCACCGCTTTCTTCCTGTGCTTGCGACTCTGATCGTCAGCCTTGTCACCCTCGGCACCAGCCTCGCCCAGAAGGCCCCGCGCCAGATCGAGAAACCCCGGCCCACCCTTGTCAAAGTTCACTACGGCGAGCATGAGCGCCAAGTGCTCGACTTTTGGAAGGCGAAATCCGACAAGCCCACGCCGCTCGTCGTCTTCATCCACGGCGGCGGCTTCCGCGCCGGCAGCAAGGAGGGCATCCCATCCGCGCTCTTTGCCCTGCTGGACAAGGGTATCTCGCTGATGGCCATCAATTACCGATTCTCTCCCGGAGTCACCTTCCCCGCCCATTACATGGACAGCGCCCGCTCGATCCAATACGCACGCCACCACGCCAAGGAATGGAACATTGATCCCACACTCATCGGCGCGACGGGCGGCTCCGCCGGTGCGGGCACGTCGTTGTGGATCGGCTTTCACGACGACATGGCCGATCCGAAGAACGCCGACCCCGTGCTGCGCGAATCGACGCGTATCAGCTGCATGGCGGTTTCCGGCGCGCAGAGCACCTACGATCCCTTCGTCATCAAGGAATGGGTCGGCGAGGCGGCGTCCAACCATCCGGCGCTCGAAGGATTCTATGGTCTCAAACGCGAACAGTACGACACACCTGCCGCTCGCGCGATGTTCAAGAAGGCGGCCGCCATCACCTATCTCACCAAGGACGACCCGCCGGTGTATGCGTACTACAGCGAACCACGCGGCCCCCTGCCCGCCGACGCCAAACCCGGCACCGGCAT
>DAORHS010000839.1:0-2303 GCA_035438165.1 Prosthecobacter sp. | reverse complement strand
GTTAATGAGTTCTCGGTTCTCGGTTCGCAGTTCGCCGTTAACAGCGTCTGTGGCAACGCGGTGGCATGGATGCGCACTTTGCCGCTGAGGTAGCCGCCGGTGATGGAATCCACATTGGCGGCGATTTGAGCGGGTGAGCCTTGGGCGATGATTTTTCCGCCGTGCGGGCCGGCGGCGGGGCCGAGTTCGATGATGTGATCGGCGGCACGCATCGTGGCTTCATCGTGTTCGACGACGAGCACCGTGTTGCCGAGGTCACGCAGGCGCAGCAGTGTCTGGATCAGGCGCTCGTTGTCGGAGGGATGCAGTCCGATGCTCGGCTCGTCCAACACGTAGAGCACACCCGCCAGTCCGGCTCCGATCTGCGAGGCGAGACGGATGCGCTGCATTTCGCCCCCGGACAGCGTGCCGCTCTCGCGGTTCAAGGCGAGATAGCCGAGTCCGACCTGCTCCAGAAACTCGATGCGCTTCACGATCTCCCGCTGCAATTCGCCGACATAGGCCTTCTGCTGCTCGGTGACCTCCAATTCACGCATCCAGAGCAGAGCGTCGCGAATTTGCAGGGCGGTGACTTCGTGGATGTTCAAATCCGAGCCGGGTTTCAGGTTTGAAGTTTCAAGTTTCAAGTTGGACTCCACGAGCGACGCCAGCTTGAAACCTGAAACCTGAAACTTTGAACTGAGCCGAACGGCGAGCGATTGCGGATTGAGGCGTTTCCCTCCGCAAACCGCGCAGAGCTGCGGATTCATGAGCCGCGAGAGGGTGGAGCGCAGGGCATCGCTCTCGGCATTCTGATACATCCGGGCGATCTCAGGCAGCAGGCCTTCAAACGGCTTGGCCACGCTGCGTTTGTTGTCCGACTTTTTCCAGCCGGTGTTGATCGCCACATCGCCTGTGCCGTGAAACAGAGCGTCCTTGAATGCCTGGGGCAGGGCTTTGAACGGTGCCTCCATCGACACCTCGAAGTGCTTCGCCAGCGCTTCGATGCTCTGATTGAAAATGATCCGCACCTTCGGATGCCGCGCCCACCAGGCCTTGATGGCGCCCTCGGCGAGTGATTTGGTTTCGTCGGGCACCAGCAACGTGGGATCGGGCTTCGGCGTCGTGCCGGTGCCTTCGCAGGCGGGGCAGGCGCCGAGATGGGTGTTGAAGGAGAAATGCTGCGGCGTCAGGCGCTCGATGAAGTAACCCGTGCTCGGATTCGCGAACGCCGTGGTGTAGCTGAGGATTTCGTCGCTGCCGTCGAGGTTCACGAGGAACTGCACCTCGCGCTCGTTCCAGTGCAGGGCGCTTTCGATCGCCTCCATGAGCCGCTGACGCGAGTCGGCACGCACGACGAGGCGGTCGATGACGATCTGCACCTGATGCTGGTCGTGGGCGGCGGGTTTGAGCGAATCCTCGATCTCCACGATCTCTCCGTTCAAGCGCACGCGCACGAAGCCCTGGCGTTTGAGCTTTTCAAACAGGGCGCGTGTGGCCGTGCCGTTCGCCGGAGCCTGGGGGGAAAGAACCACGACGCGGGTGCCTTCTCCGAGCGCCAGCACCTTGTCCGCGATCTCCGGAGGCGTGCTGCGCTGAAGCTTTTCGCCCGTCTGCGGGTCATGCGGCTGTCCGGCCACGGCATAGAGCACGCGCAGGTAGTCGTAGATTTCCGTTACCGTGGCGATGGTGCTGCGCGGGTTCGGATTCGAGTGCACCTGCTCGATGGCCACTGCCGGGGAGAGCCCCTCGATGAAATCCACGTCCGGCTTCTGCATCTGGTCGAGAAACTGCCGCGCATAGGCCGAGAGGCTCTGCACGTAGCGCCGCTGCCCCTCGGCAAACAGGGTGTCGAAGGCCAGCGACGACTTTCCGCTGCCGCTGACGCCGGTGAGCACCACGAGCTGATGGCGCGGGATGTCCACGTCGATGTTCTGGAGGTTGTGCTGCCGTGCGCCTCGCACCCGGATCACGTCTTCTGGCATGCCGGGTATAAGCCGCTGGGGGAAGGGGAGTTCAAGCCCAAGAAAGGCCGGGCTCGCCCGTTTCCAGAATGGAGCATGAGGGCGGTTGATTATCCCCGCCCTCTCTCCTAGACTCCCCTCCTGTCATGAAACCTCTCATCGTCATCATCCTTGCCATCGCCGTTGGCTACGTCGCCTACGAGTATGTGTATCCACCACTCGCCGATGCCATGAAGTTCACGAAGCCCGTTCCGCCACCTCCGAAGACGAAGGCAGTGGCCGTGGTACCTCTTCCTCATCCTTTCTTCCACCCTTCGCCTCCTTTCTTCGTGGAGCCCAGGCCCGATCCCCGTCCGGGGA
>DAORHS010000838.1:0-2304 GCA_035438165.1 Prosthecobacter sp. | reverse complement strand
GACCGCCTCGTGTCGGATGCGGGCATGTACTTCGCCGTGCCGTTCCTGCTGTTCTCGATGTTCGGCGGCTGGATGGCCGACCGCTTCAGCAAAGGGCGCGTGATGATGTGGGTGAAGGTGCTGGAGATCGCCATCATGGTCTTTGCCCTTGTGGCACTGACCACCCAGAACCTGAACCTCCAGCTTGTCAGCATCTGCCTGATGGGCGCGCAGAGCGCGCTGTTTGCCGCGTCGAAGTACGGCTCGCTTCCTGAATTGGTTCCCGATGAGAAACTTTCCTGGGCCAACGGCATCATCGAAATGCTGACCTTCCTGGCGGCGATCCTCGGCACGCTGGCGGCGGGCCTGATGGCGAACGCCTTTCCCGGCAGCTCACCCTGGCCGGGCATCATCCTGCTTGTGCTTTCCATCGCCGGCTGGTGGGCGAGCACCGGCATCACCCGCGTCCGCCCGGCCAGTCCGGACAAGCCGCTGCGCCTGAACTTTCTCGGCGAGTTGTGGCGTGAGTTTCGCTGGATGAAGGGCGACCGCGACCTGTGGCGGGCAAACCTGGGCAACGCCGGCTTCTTTTTCATCGCGGTCCTGGTGCAGATGAACCTGCTGCTCTACGCGCAGCAGATTTTGAAGGTCGATCCGCTGGAAAACAGCGTGCTTCAAGTAGCGCTGGCCATCGGCATGGCCGTCGGCAGCATGCTCGCGGGCAAATTGAGCGGAGACCACATCGAGTACGGGCTCATCCCCGTCGGCGCGTTCCTGATGGCGACGATGGGCCTCGTCATGGGCATGGAGGGTGTCAGCAAAACGATCTTCACCTGCTGCCTCAGCCTGCTGGGGATCGGCGGCGGCTTTTTCATCGTGCCGATCGCCGCCGTCCTGCAGCACCAGCCTCCTGCGGATCGCAAAGGCGCGGTGCAGGGAGCCGCCTCCTGGCTTTCCTGGGTCGGCATCAGTATCGCAGCGGTGTTGCAGGGCGAGCTCAGCCTGCGACTGCACTGGACGCCGGGTCAGATCTTCTGGTTCTGCTCTGCATGCGCCGCCTGCACGGGTGTTTATGTGACACTGACACGCCCTGCGGCGCTGCCTGCCTTGCTGAAACGCTGGACGACGGGACGGAATGAGGAAACCAGAATGACGAATGACGAATGAGCTCCACGCATCACGGCTCCTTCATTCGAGCCTCTTGCAAAACCCCGCATTCTGGCGAATGCGCGTACACCGCGTCTCGTAGGCTCGTAGGCTCGTTCGCCAGAACGAGAAAGTCGTGGGTTTTACAAGCGCCACATTCGTCATTCTGATTTCGTCATTCGTCATTTATGCCTCACATCCTCCTCCTTCCCTTCGGCAGCGCCGGAGATGTGTTTCCCTTCATCTGGCTTGGAAGGCATCTCATGGCACGCGGCCATCAAGTGACGATGATCACGGCCTGCCTGTTTGAGGAGCAGGCACGCAAAGCGGGGCTGAACTTCATTCCGCTCGGCGAAAAAGACGAGTTCGAGGCCATGATCCGCGATCCGCGCATCTGGAAGCTCGGCCATGGCACGAAGGTCGTTTTTGAATTCGCCGCGAAGTCGGTGGAGCCCTATCTCGCGGCCATCGAGAGCTGTGGAAAGGTCGATCTCATGCTCGCACCCGTCACCGCTTTCGCGGGAAGGCTGGCACGAGAGAAGCACGGCACGCCGCTGATTACGGTACATTTGCAGCCTGCGGTCTTTCTGAGCGTGCATGAGACACCGCTGCTGCATCCGGCCATGCGTTTGCTCCGCAAGATGCCCGTGTGGTTCAAACGTGCGCTCTTCTCGCTGCCGAACCCGGTGGATCTCTTCGCGCTGCCCACGGTGCGGCGTCTGTGCCAGCAGCACGGTGTGACACCGCCGAAGAGTCTCTGGCGCGAATGGTGGGACTCGCCGGACGGTGTTCTCGCACTGTTTCCTGAATGGTTCGCCAAACCGCAGCCCGACTGGCCGGAGAATCTGCTGCAATGGACGTTCCCACTCGAAGATCTCGCGACCGAGCAGCCGCTCACGCCGAAGTTGCAGGCGTTTCTGGCCGCAGGCGAGCGCCCCGTCGTCTTCACGCCGGGCAGCGCCAATGTGCAGGCCTCGCGTTTCTTTGCCGTGGCGGCGAAAGCCGTCGGGCAAACGGGCTGCCGGGCCGTTTTCGTCACGCGCGAGCCCAGTCAAGTGCCCGCCAATCTGCCCGCGAACATCCTGACCGTCGAATACGCGCCATTCAGCACGCTGCTGAAGCACGCGTCGGTGTTTGTACATCACGGCGGCATCGGCACGATGTCGCAAGGCCTGGCAG
>DAORHS010000837.1:0-2314 GCA_035438165.1 Prosthecobacter sp. | reverse complement strand
GTGATCTTGATGAATGATGTTTCGTGCTTCTTTATTCTTTCTCGCCGCCACCTCCGCCTTCGCGTGTTCCGTACCGGTGTTTCGCTATGCGCTGGAGCATTGGGCGGCGGATGCGTATCGCGTGACGGTGCCGAAAGGCGTGAAGCTGGAGGGAAACTTCAACATTACGCAGGCGGACACGACCAAGATCGAGCTGCGCCAGCCGGTTTCGATGCGCAACGACCAGATCATCTGGTCCGCCGACTACACGGAAGCGAATGCGGCGCTGCTGGTCGATTCGCCAGTGCGTCAGGATGTCGCGGAACGCCTCGCGAACGGTGAGAGTGCCGTCTGGGTGCTGCTGGAGTGCGGGGACAAGGCGAAGGACGATGCGGCGGCGAAGTTTCTCGACGAGCGGCTCGAATACCTCGGCGGCGTGATGGAGCTGCCCGCGCTTGACGCGCAGGACATCAAGAACGGCCTCGTTTCGATTCCGGGAGACGGCTTGAGGCTCGCCTTTTCTACGCTGCGTCTCAAGCGGGGCGATCCTGCTGAGAGCGCTTTTGTTGCCATGCTTCTCGCGAGCGAGCCGGACCTGCGCGAATTCAACGAACCGATGGTGTTTCCGATGTTCGGGCAGGGCCGGGTGCTCTACGCGCTCGTTGGGAAGGGGATCAAGGTCGAGACCGTGGATCACGCGGCGCAGTTCCTCATCGGCTCTTGCTCGTGTCAGGTGAAGGAGCAGAATCCCGGCGTGGATATTGTGATGGCGGTGGATTGGAAAAAGCTGGTCAAAGCGCAGACGTTGCCCGGCCAGCAACTGCCGGAGCTGAGCCAGATCGCCGATTTGCTGCCGCAGACGGTGAAGATCGAGGGCAAGGTGGCGACGCCAGAACCGTCATCGAGGTCCGACGGGAGGATGCTTGCCGTGATTATGGCCGTCGTCGCATCCGCGTTGGTTCTGAAACGTCTTTGGACATGTCGCGGGTAATGTTAACCCGCCGCTCATGCGAACCACGATTTCACTTCTCACCGCAATGCTCTGCACCGCGTTCATTACTTCCGGTTTTGCTCAGGAGCAGAAGCTGACACCACCACAGAAAGGCGTAGTTTGAGAAAGCGAACAAGGCACCGAACGATGCCTGGGCCGCGGCGAAGAAAACGCTGACGGAAACAGAGTTCAACAAGCTCAAGGAGGATCAACGCGGATGGTTGGAGTATCGCGATTAACTCGTGCGTTCGCCGATGTACACTGGCGTGGAGCCGCAAGGCGAACTGGCGCTGGACTCGCCGGATTACCTGGAGGCGGCGGCGTGTTTGGTCGAGATGCGCACGCAGTGGCTGAAGGGTCTCGTGCGTGATTGAAAGGCCGAGGAATCGCTCACGGGGTTGTGGACAGACATCTACGGAGGCCACATCGAAATCGTGGAGGGTGAAGGGCGCCTTCATTTCATCCTCAAATGCATGCGCGGTCCGACTCGCACATCGGCGCGCTGCGGGCAGCGCGGCGTAGAATGACGACATCGGCTGGTTCAGCGACAAAGGCGATAATCCCGAGACGAACCTCAGCTTCATCCTGTGCGACCGGAAGCTTCAAGTCATCGACGCGAACACCGCCTGTACCACGGTGCGCGTGCTTACTTCGATGGCGAATACGTGAAGGTCGGTACGCTAAACGTCAAAGCACAGGCCGAAGTCATCAAAGCGGCCAAGACGGGCGAAATGCCTGAGGGGTGAATACGGAAAAAGGCGGGCAACTCACCGGTATCGTATGCCGGTGGCAGTGACGTGATAAGTCAGGGTTTCACCCACGAAGGATCGTTTCTCCTGAACCTCGATCACGGCATCAGCACCGGCGAGGCGCGCCTGTTCTTCAAGCACACGTCGGGCCTCGGCAAAGGAGGGAGGAATGAGATGGGTCTTCTCAATATGCGCGTCCAGTCTGGCAACCCGGGTGAAGGGGCGGGCAGGCAGACCGATGCGATAAACCTGCACTTCGGTTCCTGGTGGCTTCGGCTGCAAAGGACCACCCAAGGGCGTGAAGTGCCCTTGGGTGGTCATGCATGAAGACAGGGCCATTGTGAGCACGGCCATGAGCATGTGTTTTGCCAGCTTCATGCGGCGTTGATGATTTAGGCGGACACGCATGATTGAAAAACATTGCCGGGCTGCTGGAGGAACGACAGGCCATCCCAATGGTGAAGGACCAGATGCCGCTTCTCCTGGAAGTGCAGGATGACGCATGGTGGCAGGGCGTGACGCTGCCGACGCTGGAGCAGGTGTGCAAAAAAGCGGCGACTGCTGGTGAAGCTGGTCGAGAAGAAGGAACGCAAAC
>DAORHS010000836.1:0-2328 GCA_035438165.1 Prosthecobacter sp. | reverse complement strand
GGCAGCTCCGCGAGCACCCGCAGGCCGAGTTCGATGTTCTTGCGCCGTACAAAGGGCGTCGGCTGCAGCAGCACGAGACCGGCTTCTTCGAGTTTCAACGACCGGACTCGCTCCGTGAGACCCAGCACACTTGCGGCATCACATCCGTTCGGAATCACGTGAACCGGTTCCGTCGTAAACTTCGCATATTCGCTCCGCCGATGCTCCGAAACCGCCACATGCACCGCCAGAGGCACCCTTTCCGCCCAGCGCACATCGTGGACCCAGTTGATCCAGCGGATCTCGGGACGCGTGCGGGCGAGTTGGAGAAGTGCTCGCGTCCATTCGAGATCAAAGGGCATCGTGAAGACATTGTGGACGATCACGGCATCCCATTTCGCGTCATGCCATTCGTTGCGCGTGAGGATTTCGACTTCGTGGCCGAGCGCACGCAATGCGGCTGCCTGCTCGCCAACCACCCGTTCCACACCGCCGATGGTCGGCGGCTTGGAGTAGTGAAGGATGGCGATGCGCATGCGGGAAAGTAGCCCAGTTGCGCCGCAACTGGAAGCTTGGGATTCCCGGTTGCGGCGCAACCGGACTACTTTCTCACACCACGATGTTCACCAGCTTGCCAGGCACAACGATGACCTTCTTCGGTGGCTTGCCTTCCATGAACTCCTGCACGCGGGCGCTGTCGAGGGCGATTTTTTCGATCTCCTCCTTCGTGGCTTGAATGGGCACGCGGGCTTTGTCGCGGAGCTTGCCGTTCACTTGGAAAACGATTTCGACCTCGTCCTCGATGAGGGCAGCGGGATCGTAAGTCGGCCAGGTGGCGTTGCTGAGCAGGCCGGGATGGGCCAAGGCGGGGAACTTGCTGGCGATGCGGGCGTTCAGCTCGTCCGCGAGATGCGGAGCGAAGGGGCTGAGCACTTTCAGGAAGGTGACGATGGCAGCGGCGGGCTTCACTTCAGCGCCGGTGAAGGCGTTGGTGCAGACCATCATCTGACTGATGGCGGTGTTGAAACTGAGCTTCTCGATGTCCTCACCGGCCTTCTTGATCGTTTCATGCAGCGCTTTGGTGAGCTGCTTGTTCGCAGGCACGTCTTGCAGTGTCGATGACACGCTCCAGGTGCCTTCGTCATCGACTTCCATGACCAGACGCCACACGCGGGCGAGGAAGCGATACACACCCTCGACGCCCTTCATGCTCCACGGCTTCACCTGCTCCAGCGGGCCCATGAACATCTCATACAGGCGCAACGCATCGGCGCCATACTCGGCCACGACATCGTCGGGGTTCACCACGTTGCCGCGGGACTTCGACATCTTCTGACCGTCCTCACCCATGATCAGTCCTTGATTCACCAGACGCTGGAACGGCTCCGGCGTGCTGACATAGCCGAGGTCAAACAGCACCTTGTGCCAGAAGCGTGCGTAAAGCAGATGCAGCACGGCGTGCTCGGTGCCGCCGACATACAAATCGACGCCGCCGGGTTTGCCGCCACCCATCCAGTATCTCTCCGCCGCTTCGCCGACAAAGCGCTCGCTGTTCTGCGCATCGCAGTAACGCAGGTAATACCAGCACGACCCCGCCCACTGCGGCATCGTGTTGAGTTCACGCGTCGCGGTGGCGGAGTAGCGCACCCAATCCGTGGCCTTCGACAGCGGCGGTTCGGGTGTGCCCGTCGGTTTGAAGTCTTCCAGCGTTGGCGGCAGGAGCGGCAGCTCGCTTTCAGGAATGCAACGATGCTTGCCATCTTCCCACACCAGCGGGAACGGCTCGCCCCAGTAGCGCTGACGGCTGAACAGCCAGTCGCGCAGCTTGAAATTCACCGTGCCTTTGCCGAGGCCTTTTTCTTCGAGCCAGGCGGTGATATTCTTCTTCGCTTCCGCGGTCGGAAGACCATTGAGGAAACCGGAGTTCACGGCAAATCCTTCGCCACTCAGGCACGCGGCTGGCTCCATCTCACAGACAGCGCCACCTTCTCCGCCCAAACGCGGGGCATCAGCGACCACCTCGCGAATCGGCAGATGAAACTTGGTGGCGAACTCCCAATCACGCTCGTCATGCGCCGGCACGGCCATGATGGCTCCGGTGCCGTAGCCTTGGAGCACGTAGTCGGCGATCCAGATCGGGATTTTCTCCTCGTTGACCGGATTGATGGCAAAAGCGCCGGTGAAGACGCCGGATTTCTCCTTGGCGAGTTCGGTGCGCTCCAGATCGCTCTTGCGGGTGGTCTTCTCGCGATACTCCTCGACGGCTGCGAGCTGTTCTTCGGTCACGATTTCATCCACGAGACGATGTTCGGGCGCGAGCACCATGTAAGTCGCGCCAAACAGCGTATC
>DAORHS010000835.1:0-2331 GCA_035438165.1 Prosthecobacter sp. | reverse complement strand
CGGAACATGACGGCGACGCGGTCCACCACGCTGCGGATGATGCCGAGATTGTGCGTGATGAGGATGATGCTCATGTCGAGATCGCGGCGGAGCTCGGCGAGCAGGTCCATGATCTGTTTCTGAATAGTGACATCGAGCGCGGTGGTCGGCTCGTCGGCAATGAGAAGCTTCGGCTGCGTGCACAGCGCCATGGCGATCATCACGCGCTGTTGCATGCCGCCGCTGAGCTCATGCGGGTAGGCATGCAGGCGTTTGCGTGAATCGACGATGCCCACCTTGTCGAGCCACTTCACGATTTCGTCGTCGCGATCCGCCTTGGCTACATCCGGTCGATGCAAAGCGAGCGCCTCGGCGATCTGCGTGCGGATGGTGAGCACCGGATTGAGCGACGTGGTCGGCTCCTGAAAGATGTAGGCGATCTCCTTGCCTCGAATCGAACGCAGTTCGCGTTCGCTCATCTTGAGAATGTCATGGCCGTTGAGCATCATCTCCTGCGCCGTGATCCTGGCGGGTGGTTCGGGCAGCAGACGGGCAAACGAAAGCGCCGTGGCACTTTTGCCGCTGCCACTTTCGCCGACGAGGGCGATGCACTCGCCCTGCTTGAGTTCAAGGTCGATGCCTTTGACCGCCCGCACGGACTCGGCGCCATGACGGCCAAATTCGATCTGCAAATCACGGATGCAAAGCAGCGGAACGCCGGTTGAGGGAGGAGTGTCGTCGGACATGAGGCTCAGAGGATTCGAGGTTGGACGATGCGGCTGACTTGAACCAAACACAAGGCAACAACGGTGATGCCGCCGCCCGCCTGAAGCAATGCCGCAGGTTCGGCGGGCGTCTGCGCCGCATCCTGGATCGTTGAGACGGCCAGCGGGCGGAACAGCCTGGCGAGCGGGCCGTTCAGCTCGCCGATCAGCCGCGGCTGCAGGGCGCAAGCCATGGCGATGCCCAGCAGTGTCTGCGCAAAGACCGCGCAGATCCACGCCGTGAGCATGCGAATCTGGAGCGGTGCAAAGTGCTCACGCCAGATCCCTTGTTCAGACGCTCCCAGCGCACGGGCGGCTTCCGCAGGAAGCTGATCTTCGATGCAAACCCAGGCGTGATACCAGCCGGTGCTCCCGGACAGCAGGACGGCGAACCACAGGACCACCCATGTCAGCGAGGCCCAGGGCAGCAGCGCCATCGTACCCAGCGCCCAGAGCAGCCACGGCTGCCAGACGAGCGTGGAAACCGGGTTTTGCGAAGACTTCAACCCGCCGCGTGGCAGGTGCAGGCACGCGCACAGCAGCGCCATCATGAACCCGCCGCTGAGGAACCCGAGCGCAATGCCGTCAGCATCCCCCGCACGCAGGCTCCGGGCCAGTCCGCCGCCCCAGCCCATGAAACGCAGCGCATCCTCGATGATGATGAGATAAACCGGCGCGATGAGACAAAGCGACTGCAGGCGCACCCGCAGCAGCGGCAGCAACTGCCGCAGGTGATGAAACCAGAGCCGCGATCCTTTGGGCACGCTGCGGGCGCACAACGAAAACTCCAGATTCACTGTCTCCAGGCCGTCTGCGACGACGCCGTGCATCATTTCGCCGCTCAGCGGCAGCGCCAGCACCAGCGCCGGAACCAAAACTTCCCAGAGCGTGCGCGCGACCGAGGTCGGCCAGCCTTCCTGGGTTCCCGGAAACTGCGCAGGCATCAGGGATTCGACCGGCCAGCCGAGCTGCCCCACCCAGCCGCCGATGAACCCCCACACCATGACCACCACCGGTACACAGGCGAGCCCACGACCGACGAACGCGACGAACGCCTCCGTGCGCGCGCCGATGCTCCGTGCGGACAATCCCACGATCAGACCGGTGCAAAGCGCCAGCAGCAGGGCGGTGACGAGCACGATCAGACTGAAGCCACAGCGCCACCACAGACCGGACGCGGACGCCTTCAGCGCGAGCAAGGTGCTCCAGCTCAAATCATGATGCCGGGCGAGCAGCACCAGCGCCGCGGCGACCACGCCACCCAGCAGCAGGCGCAACGACAGCCAGCGCGGCGGCGATGAGTACGGCTGCAGGCTCGTCATTCGGGGAGACGCAGTTGAAGATTGATGCCGGGTGGCGGGGCGCTGCGTTTTGGCGTGGCAACCAGCGCCTGAAGTGTCCACGACGAAAGCGGTCCGCTGGTGGCGTCGGCACCCGGCAGCGTCGGCATGGCCGCTGCTTCATCATGCGTGGTGAACAGGGTCAGCATGGGATGCAGGGGCAGCAGCCGGGCCTCCAGCTCACGCACACGCGCCGGCACATGCTCGGGGTCAAACTCACCGGCCAGCGCCTCGAGCATGAGATCGAT
>DAORHS010000834.1:0-2332 GCA_035438165.1 Prosthecobacter sp. | reverse complement strand
CACCCTCGACCGCGCCCTTCACTACCCCAGCGATGCGCCAGCGTGTGCGGATGATGCGCCAGGGTTCGTCCGGGCTGATGCGGAAGACTTCCGCCGCGCCGCCATCGGCTGCGATGCTCTCTTTGGCACGCGGCATCTGGTAGTAGGGATTGCGATTCGCATACTTCTCGTCGTAAACCCAGTATTGCAGGTGGTCCGAGTTCGAGCAGCCGAACTTGCGGCCATAGTTGTCAAAGCTCATGCCGTACTGAGCACCGCCGCCTTCGAGTCCGAATTCATGCGTGAGCGGATTGAACCAGAAGTCCTTCCCGCCGAGTTCGATTCCCTTCAAATCGGGCCGCTTCAGGCAGGTGATCACGCCGCGATTGCCACCACCGGCTAGGACGTGAATGCGATTGTCCTGTCCCCACATGAAGCTGTTCATCAAACCCTGGACGTTGAGCATTTTCAGGCCGGTGCCGAAGCCAGTGAAGACCTTCTCCCGCTTCTCCGCCTTGCCATCGCCGTCTTTGTCTTCAAAGCGCCAGATGTCCGGCGTCGCGCCGACATACAGGCCACCATTCGCCCAGACCAGTCCCGTCGGCCACGGCAGGTCATCGGCAAAGATCTGGCTCGTCTCGAAGTAGCCATCGCCGTCCTTGTCTTGGAGCATGGAAATACGGCCCATGTGCGGCGTCACCTCGCGCATCTCGCTGTAGTCATGCATCTCGCACACAAACATGCGCCCGCGTTCGTCGAAGCAAATGGCGATGGGATCGCGCACCTGCGGCTCATGCGCGGCGAGCTGGAGCTTGAAGCCCTTTTTCACCTGCCAGGTGGCGATGGCGTCCTTCGGCTCCACGGCTGGATAGCGCGGCAGATCCTTCGTCGGATCGACCGCGACCGGGTTCTTCGTTTCGCCGTAGGCCTTGGCGTAGGTGGTCTTGGTCTTGATGCCGTCCGCCTGCGCAAAGAGAGGGGAGCCAAGGGCGAAGGGCAGGGTCAGCAGACCGAGAGCAAGGTGTTTCATGGTTGAATCATACGGACATCAGGTTCCGCATGAACAGCCGAATGTTTCCCAACGTGGTATTCTTGTGACGGCGGAGCCGGCCCAGATCACAGCACCGTCTCGTTCACCACCTCGTTGCGCTCGTTGAGCAGCAGACGCTTGGGGATGACCGGGGTCTCGCTCTCGCCCCAGGCCATGATGGTGACGCGGTGGCCGGTGTTGATGAGATGGGCGGCGGCGCCGTTGATGACGATCTGGCCCGATCCACGCGGGCCGGGGATGACGTAGGTTTCGAGGCGGGCGCCGCTGGTGATCGAGGTCACGAGAACTTTTTCGCCCTCCCACAGGTCCACCTTTTCCATGAGGTCCGTCGGAATGGTGATGCTGCCTTCGTAGTCGATGTTGGCATCAGTGATGGCGGCGCGGTGGAGCTTGGATTTGAGGGAAGTTCGGAGCACGTTTCAGAGTGCGTCGAACCTGCATGGGGGTCAAGTAATGGCTCGATATGGGATGAGCGTTTGATGGATCACAGAACGGGTGAATGATGCGGGAATGAGATACCGCGATCAACGCCGCTCCGAATCCCCGCCCACCAGGCAGCACTTCACTCCACGCAAGAGCATGGGGCAGAACTTCCTCCAGGATGAGGAGGTGGCCCGCTGGATTGCCGATCAGGTGCAGCCAGATGGCGCAGACTTCGTGGTCGAGATCGGTCCTGGCATGGGCGCTTTGACGAAACATCTCGTCGGCAGGCCAAAGCATCTCGTGCTCATTGAAAAGGACGCTCAGCTCGCGCCGGAACTTCAAGGCCGCTTTGAGGGTCGCGGGGATGTGGAGGTGATCCATGATGATGCCACGCGCATCAATTTGCGTTCGTGGTTCAAACACGGTCCGCTGCGCATCGTGGGCAATCTGCCGTATTCGGTCGGCAGCGAGATTCTGAAGCACTGGCTCACACCGCCCACGCCGGTCGGTTGTGCCGTCTTCATGCTGCAAAAGGAGGTGTGCGACCGCCTCGCCGCCACCTGCGAGGATGATGCCTACGGGGCGCTTAGCCTGCTGGTGCAGAAGGACTGGAATGTCGAACTGCTGCGCGTCGTGCCGCCGGAGGTGTTTGTGCCGAAGCCGAGGGTCGATTCTGCCGTCATCCGTCTTACTCCTCGCGATCCCGCCACGCTGCCGGTGTTTGATCACGTCCTTTTTGGCCGTCTCGTGCGCATGGGCTTCTCACAGCGGCGCAAACAGCTCAAAAACCTGCTCCCCGAAGCGCCCGGCGGCTGGGAATCGCTGATTCAAGCGCTCAACGTCTCACCGACGGTGCGGGCGGAGGCGCTCTCGCTCACG
>DAORHS010000833.1:0-2332 GCA_035438165.1 Prosthecobacter sp. | reverse complement strand
CACGGCGGTCGCGCCTGCCATCCGCTGCTCAATGGCGGAACCCAACCCGTCGCTCCGAGTGCCATTCCGATCACCGGTGATGAAGTTCACACGCCGGAAGGCAAGAAACCCTACGTCACACCGCGTGAACTCCGTGACGACGAGATCCCAGGCATCGTCGCCGGATTCAAAAAAGCCGCTGAGAACGCCAAAGCGGCCGGTTTTGACGGCGTCGAAGTCCACGGGGCCAACGGCTATCTCTTGGATGAATTCCTCCGCGATGGTGCTAACAAGCGCACCGGCCCATATGGTGGCAGCATCGAGAACCGCGCCCGTTTGATGCTCGAAGTGCTTGATGCCGTCATCAGCGTCTGGGGCCCGAATCGCGTCGGTTTGCGCATTTCGCCGCTCAACAGCTACAACAGCATGCTCGACAGCGATCCCGTCGCCATCACCACCTACATCGCGCAGCAATGCAGCGCGCGCGGCATCGCCTACCTGCATGTCATGCGCGCCGATTTCTTCCAGGCGCAGCAGGGCGATGTGATGACGCCAGCCCGCGCTGCTTTTAAAGGCGTGCTCGTCGGCAACATGGGCTACACCGCCGACGAGGCCGAGCAGGCCATTGCCTCCGGACAGCTCGATGCCGTGGCCTTTGGCGTGCCCTTCCTCGCCAATCCCGATCTGCCCGCCCGCATTGCCTCCAAGGCGGAACTCAATGTTCCGGATGCCGCGAGGTTTTACTCACCCGGCCCCAAAGGTTACACCGACTATCCCGCGCTCAGCGCCGCTTGAGATGAGCCCGCCCATCCATTCCGGAGTCCGCATCGGCCACGTTCATCTGAAAGTGGCCGATCTGGAGCGGGCTCTGGCGTTTTACTGTGGCGTGCTCGGCTTTCAGCTCACGCAACGCTACGGTCCGCAGGCTGCGTTTGTCTCCGCTGGTGGCTACCATCATCACATCGGCCTGAACACCTGGGAAAGCCGTGGGGGCAAAGCTCCGCCGAGTGGCAGCACCGGTTTGTATCACGTCGCCATCTTGTATCCTGACCGCAAATCGCTCGCCGATGCGCTGCGTCGTCTCATTGAGCACAAAGTGCCGCTTGATGGCGCCGCTGATCACGGTGTCAGTGAAGCGATCTACCTCCAAGACCCCGACGGCAACGGTATCGAGCTCTACACCGACCGTGACCCTGCCGTTTGGCCCCGCGATGCGAAAGGCGAAATCTCCATGACCACCGGCCCGCTTGATCTCGACGCGCTGCTGGCCGAATCACCCTCACCTTCATCATGAAAACGATCACCGCCGTCGAACTCAAGGCCCTCGCAGGCAGCGCCACGTTGATCCATGTGCTGCCGGAAGAGCACTTCGCGCAGCAGCATCTGCCCGGCGCGGTGAACGCCTGCGTATATGAGATGGCCTTCCTCCCGAAGGTGGCCGAACTCGTGCCGGACAAGTCGGCGGTGGTTATCGTGTATGGCGCGGGGTCTCCCTCCCTCGATTCGAGCACGGCGGCGGAAAAGTTGGAGAAAGCGGGTTACACCAACGTGTGTGATTTTCGCGGTGGATTGACGGAATGGCTGCAAAACGGCCTCGCCGTCGAAGGCACCGGTCTCATCAGCGATTCAATCAATCCCGACGGCATTTTCGAGGTCGATGTCGAAACCAGCGTGGTTCGTTGGACGGGCCGTAACCTGTTTAATCATCATCAAGGCACGATCAAACTGGCCGGCGGCCGGATTGAGGTGCAAAACGGCGCGTTGAAAGCCGCCAGCTTCACGCTCGACATGAACCGAATCGTTTGTGAAGACCTTGTGGACACGGCTTACAACGCCCTGCTCATCCGCCACCTGCGCGATGACGATTTCTTCGCCGTGGACCGATTTCCCACCGCCGAGTTCGTCTGCGAGCGTGCGGAGCCGTTGCCATCATGCACACCCGGCACGCCGAACTACACGCTGCATGGCGCGATGACCCTGCGCGGTGTGACGCAGCCCTTGAGCTTCCCCGCCGTCATCGCCGCCGCCGATGCGGATCATCTCACCGGGCAGGCTCAGTTTGAGATCGACCGCACGCAGTTTGGCAGTCACTACGGTTCAGGCAGGCTGTTTGCCTTCCTCGGCAAGCACGTCGTGAACGATCATGTTCATTTGCATGTGAAATTGCATGCGAAACGAGATGGAACTGGTCAATAGTGAGTGTCATCAACCTCATGGTGAAATTACCTCCATCCATCTTCACTGAATGAGCACCAGTCGTGCCTCACGATGGACGGTGGTCATTCCGTGGCTGTTTGTGCTGCTGTGGAGCAGCGGGTTCATCGGGTCGAAGCTGGGGGTGCCGTATGCGGAG
>DAORHS010000832.1:0-2354 GCA_035438165.1 Prosthecobacter sp. | reverse complement strand
GGCCCACGCTTTGATCGAGGCAGTCGATCTGCGCGGAAAAGACGGCCATGCGTTCTGCTTCCCAGTCGAGATGCTCCGCTCCGCTCCATGCGGCAGCACGAGCCTCGCGCGGTGATAGTTTCGTGTCGGCAGGCAGGATGTCGTTTTCAATGAGGCGCTTCAGACGCTGCTCACGCGCGGCGTCCCAGCCGAGATCCCGGTAGAGCTTCCGATACTTCGCGATGTCGGCCTTCTTCGCATGCAGCGGCCAGTGCGGCGCGTAATGGCTCATGTAGAGCAGGAAGGGCTTCGCTTGATCGCGCTGTCGGAGGAACTCGATGGTGAAGTCGGTGATGAGATCGGTCTTGTAGCCGCCTTCGGGGATCGTGTAGGGCTTTCCATCGCGGTAGAAGGCGGTGTTGCGCGTGTTGGCGAAGTAATTGCCCGGCCCTTGATGCCCGGTGGTGCCAAAGTAGCGATCCACATGATGCGAGAGGTTCTGCGGATCGTGCCAGTCCTCCGCCGTGAGCATGTCGAGGCGTCCGACGGCGCAGGTGGTGTAGCCGGCGCGTTTCAGCACTTCAAACATCGTCACGCAGTTGTTCGTGAGCAGTCCGGTCCATTGCGTCATGCCGACCTGATGCGGATGCAGGCCCGTCATCAGCGCCGCACGCGATGGGCCACACAGCGCGCAGTTGTAGAACTGCGAGAAGCGCATGCCCTCGGCGGCCAGTTTGTCGAGATTCGGTGTTTGGATCTCGCCGCCGTAGCAGCCGAGATCGGAAAAGCCCATGTCATCGGCCATGATGACGATGATGTTTGGGCGTGGTGCCGCTGCCGCGAAGGACGACAGCAGGAGAAGGGCGATGAGCAGGCGCTTCATGCGATGATGTCATGCACCACGTCGCCATACACATCGGTGAGCCGGAAATCGCGGCCGGCGTAGCGGTAGGTGAGCTTTTCGTGATCGAGGCCGAGCTGATGCAGGATAGTGGCGTGCAGGTCGTGGACGTGGACTTTGTTTTCCTCGGCGTTCATGCCGAGTTCGTCGGAGGTGCCGTAGGCGAGGCCGCCTTTGATGCCGCCACCGGCGAGGAGCGTGCTGAAGGCAGTGTGGTGATGATCGCGTCCGCGCCGCATCGGATCGACCTTTTTGTTTTTGTCCTCGGTCTCCTGTGAGTAGGGCGTGCGGCCGAACTCGCCGGTCCAGACGACGAGCGTGTCATCGAGCAGGCCGCGCTGCTTGAGATCGCTGATGAGTGCGGCGGAGGCGCGGTCGCTGTCGGCGCAGAGTTCGGGGTGGCGTTTGTAGTGGTCGCTGTGCGTGTCCCAGGGCTGGTTGTTGCTGCTGGTGTAATAGACGCTGATGTAGCGCACGCCGGACTCGGCGAGACGACGTGCGAGCAGGCAGGAGCGGCCAAAAGGTGTGTCGCCATACAGCTCGCGCATCTTCGCGGGCTCTCGGCTGATGTCGAAGGCATCGCTGGCGGCGCTTTGCATGCGGTAAGCGGTCTCCATGGCCTTGATCTGGCCTTCGAGCGCGGTGTCGTGCTCGCGCTTCGCGGCATGGAGATGATTGAGCTTCTGAATCAGATCGATCTGTCGCCGCTGCTGCGCGGGAGCGAGCACGGAGTTACGCACGTTGGCGACTAGTTTGTCCACGCTCATGTCGGCGGTGATGACGCCCGTGGCCTGGTATTCGGCGGGCAGGAAGGAATTGCTCCACAAAGCCGGTCCTACCACGATGTTTGGCGTGGGCCGCAGCACGACAAAGCCGGGCAGGTTTTCATTCTCGCTGCCGAGTCCATACAACACCCACGAGCCGAGCGAGGGGCGGATGGGCTGGATGTTGCCCGTGTTCATCATGAGCAGCGCGGGCTCGTGATTCGGCACATTCGTGTGCATGGAGCGAATGACGCAACAGTCGTCGATGATGCTGCCGAGCGCTGGCAGGCTCTCGCTTACTTCAATCCCGCTTTGACCACATTTGCTGAACTTCAACGGCGACGACATGAAGCCGCTCGTCTTTGGTGCCCGGTAGAGTTTTCCAGACGGCTGCTGGCCCTCGTATTTCTTCAGCGCTGGTTTCGGATCGAAGGTGTCGATGTGCGACGGCGCTCCGTTCATGAACAGGAAGATCACACGCTTGGCCTTCGGCGTGACCTGCTGCTTCACCGCCGCATTCGCCGGCGATCCCATCATGCCAGCGAGACCAATCGCGCCGAAGCCCGCCGAGAGGCGGTGGAGGGCGTCGCGGCGGGTCATCTGGGCTGGGTTGTGTTCAGTCCACATAAAGCATTTCGTTGGTGGCCAACAGAGCCTGCGCGAGCTGCTCCCACGCGGTGAGGGCGGAGTCGGTGGGTTGTTTCAGAAAC
>DAORHS010000831.1:0-2361 GCA_035438165.1 Prosthecobacter sp. | reverse complement strand
CGGGCCGACGAAGGGCGGGGTGCGCTTTCAACCGGACGTGACGCTCGGCGGGGTCGCCGCGCTCGCGATGTGGATGAGCTGGAAGTGCGCGCTGACCGGCCTGCCGTATGGCGGTGCCAAAGGCGGTGTGACCTGCAATCCGCGCGAGCTTTCCATCGGAGAACTGGAGCGCGTGACGCGCCGCTACACGCAGGAGTTGATTCCGTTCATCGGTCCGCAGATTGACATCCCGGCGCCGGACATGGGCACGAACGAGCAGACGATGGCGTGGATGATGGACACCTATTCGCTGCAAACCGGCCACTGCGTGCCCGCGGTTGTCACGGGCAAGCCGGTGAGTCTGGGTGGGTCGCTCGGGCGTCGTGAATCGACCGGACGCGGCGTGGCGTACCTGATTTCACGTGCGATGGACACCGTGGGCATCGCTGCGGAGGGGGCGACTGCCGTCGTGCAGGGCTATGGCAATGTGGGGGCCGTCGCCGCCGCCTCTCTGTCGCGCATGGGCCTCAAGGTGATCGCCGTGAGCGATGCGTTTGGCGGCTTGTACAATGCGAACGGAATTGATCTGGCGAAGCTCGACGAACACGTCGCTCAAGCACGCAGCATCGTCGGCTTTGACGGCGCGGAACCGATCACGAACGAGCAACTGCTGGTCACGCCCTGCGACATCCTCGTTCCTGCCGCGCTGGAGCGTCAGATCACCGGCGACAACGCCGCGAAAATCCAGTGCCGCATCCTCGCCGAGGCCGCCAATGGCCCGACGACGCCTGAAGCCGACGCGATCATCTCCCAGCGTTCCGAAATCTTCGTGATTCCCGACATCCTGTGCAATGCCGGCGGCGTCATCGTCTCCTACTTCGAATGGGTGCAGGATTTGCAAAGCTTCTTCTGGGACGAGGGCGAGGTGATGAGCAAGCTCTACCGCATCCTCGAAAAAGCCTTCGTTGAAGCCCTGAACTTCAGCCGCAGACGCAACGTCAGCATGCGCTTCGCCGCGCTGAGCCTGGGCATCCAGCGTGTGCATGACGCCAAGGTGATGCGCGGGCTGTTTCCGTGATCAACTCAGCACTTCCGTCGGACACTCCGGCAATGACGCGAGAAACGCGCGGCCGTACGGTTTCGTAAGGATGCGGTTGTCGAGGATGGCACAGATGCCTTTGTCGGTGGCGGTGCGGATGAGACGGCCGACGCCCTGACGCAGCTTGAGGATGGCCTCGGGGACGCTGTATTCGGTGAAGGCGTTGAGGCCTTGCTCTTCGAGATGCTCGATGCGCGAGGCGGTGAGCGGATGGTCCGGCACGGCGAAGGGCAGACGCGTGATGATCACGTTGCTGAGCGCCTCGCCGGGCACATCGACGCCGGTCCAGAAGCTGTCGGTGCCGCAGAGCACGCTGTGCGTGTCGTTCTTGAATTCGGCGAGCATTTGATGCCGTGGCATGCCGCGGCCTTGGATGAGCAAACGCCAGCCACGTTTTTTGCAGTGCTCTTCGAGATTGTCCGCCAGCGAGGTCATCTGGCTGTAGCTGGTGAAAAGGATGAAGGCGCGGCCGATGCTGAGATCGATGAAGTGGGTGATCCAGTGCTCAAGCTGGTCGAGATAGCCCGGCTCGGACGGCTGCGGCATCTTCTTGAGCAGGTAGAGCTTCATCTGCTTCTTGAAATCGAAGGGGCTCTCAATGCAGGCGGCACGTGCGTCCTCGGCGCCGACGCGGTTGCGGAAGTAGTGCAACTCCTCATCATCGCCGACGCCGAGCGTGGCGCTGGTGAAGACGCAGGCCTTGTGACTGGCGAAAAAGATCTGCCGCAGCCGTGGCGCGACATCGACCGGCGCGGTGTGGAAGGAGACGATGCGGTTTTCAGTGTTGGTGCGCTCGACCCAGTGCACGTGATCTTCATTTTCCTGATCCAGGAAGGCCTTGATGCCGACACGAACGGACGTGAGGCGTTTGGCGAGATCGAGGAGTTCGAGCTTGGTGCCTTCCTTGTTCACGGCATCGCCCGCCTTTTGCGCACGCAGGGAAAGCCGCTGCAGAGGAAGGGCGAGCGTGTCTTCGACGAGGTTGGGCTCACGCACTCGAAACTCGCGGCCCAGGGCGTTGAATTTGCAGCCCGCCTCGACGGCACGGAAGAAGGTGTCCACGTTTTCGAGCGTCTGCAGCACCTCGCGGATGCCGTCTTTGTCACTGACGAGCTGGAAAAAGCCTTTGCGTGTCTTGGGATTGTAGAGGCGGCCCAGTTCAAACTTGATGTTCGATTCGCTGATGTGCAGGCCGAAGGCGCGCGCGGCGACGTTTTCGATCGTGTGCGCCTCGTCGAGGATGACGAAGTCGCGAGGGAAGAGGAAGTTGCAGTCCTCAGCAG
>DAORHS010000830.1:0-2362 GCA_035438165.1 Prosthecobacter sp. | reverse complement strand
ATGCCGCTGCTCATGCTGCGTGGCGAATGGGGCGGCTTCATGAAGTCACTGCGCGACATGATCGTGCTCAAGGCGCATGCGTGGTCCGCCTTCCTGCTCGCGATCAACTGGGGCGTCTTCGTCTGGGCGGCGCAGCATGGGCGCATCCTCGACTGCAGCCTCGGTTACTTCATCAATCCGCTGCTCAATGTCCTCATCGGTAGCCGCCTGTTTGGCGAGCGCCTCTCTCTCCTGCAAAAGTTCAGCATCGCCTCCGCGGCGTGCGGAGTGATGACGCAGATGGTGCTCGTTGGACACTTCCCGTGGATCGGTCTGCTGCTGGCGGGCTCGTTTGCGCTCTATGGGCTCGCACGTCGTCGTTCGCCATTGGGATCGTTGCCGGGGCTCGGTGTCGAAACCGTGGTCGGCATTCCGGTGGCGGCGCTGTATTTGATCTGGAGCCTGCAAAGTGGCGCTTCGATCTGGGGCACGGCCTCCATGCATGATCTGCTGCTCATCGCCGGCCTCGGCATCATCACCACGATTCCGCTGCTCGGCTTCGCGCATGGCGCACGGCGGCTTCCCTTCGCGCTGCTCGGCGTGCTGCAATTCCTCGCGCCCACCGGGCAGTTTCTTGTCGGGGCCTTTATCTACAACGAGACCGTCACCGCGGCGTCACTGGTGTCTTTCGGACTCATCTGGACGGGGGTGTTGTTGTTTTGCAGCGATCTCTGGCTGCGCACACCGGCGAGGAGCTGAAAAGACTCAGGGCCTCGCTTCGAGCGACAGTTCAATGATCCGGGCGCAGAGATCCGGGAACTCGATGCCCACGGCCTTGGCAGCTTTCGGCAGCAGGCTGCTGCTCGTCATGCCCGGGATGGTGTTGATCTCGAGCACGAACGGAGCCTGATCGCTGTCGCGCAGCATCACATCCACGCGGCCATACACTTCCGTGCCGCAGGCGCGGAAGGCTTTCAAAGCGGCGTCCTGCACGGCATTGGTCACCTCAGGGCTGAGGTTGGCGGGGCAGTGGTAGTTCGTTTTGCCGGTGCCGCCCATCCAGGGATACTTGTTGTTGATGTCGTAGAAGCCTTCGACGGGCTCAATGTGGATCACCGGCAGCACCTGATCGCCGAGAATGCCGACGGTGAGTTCTTTGCCGGCCACGTAGTCCTCAATGAGTGTGTCGGTGCCGAACTTCTTCGCATCTTCGATGGCGGCGTCGAACTCAGTCTGATGATGGCAGATGTGAACACCCACGCTGGAGCCTTCACGCGGTGGTTTGACGACAAGCGGAAAGCCAATCGCCAACGGCTGGCTGCCATCAAGCAAATAGGTCTGCGAGCGTGGCGTCGGCACGCCTGCGGCGATGAAGCGTTCCTTGCTCAGCAGCTTGTCGAAAGCGACGCGGCTGCTTTCGACGCCAGCGCCGGTGTAGCGGATGCCGCGCTGCTCCAAGATCGCCTGAATCTGGCCGTCTTCACCGAAGGTGCCGTGAATCAGGTTCATCACGATGAAGACATCGCCTGGAACCTCGAAGTCCGGTCCGGTGACATCGATCTCGACCACGTCTGCGCCTTTGCTGCGCAGCGCCTCGGCGACGCTCTCGGCGGTTTTGAGGGAGACTTTGCGTTCGGAGCCGGGGCCGCCCATGAGCAGGGCGATTTTCTTGTTCGTGAGGTCGAGCATGGTGCGGAGTTATGGAATGCGCAGGCCGGATTGGCAAAGGAATCCTGGCAAAGTCCGTGCCATGCGCCACGTCTTTCCCCGCACCATGAAGCTGCGACTCTTTCTTGCCCTCCTGCTCGCCGGAACCGCCGCAGCGGCGGATTTCGATCTGCTGATCACGAATGCGCGGATCGCCGATGGCAGCGGCAAGCCGCTCGTGAATGGCAGCATCGGGGTCAAAGGTGGCAAAATCGTCGCGGTCGGTCAAATCGAGGGCACGGCGGATCAAATCATCGATGCGGGCGGAAAAGTGGCCGCGCCGGGTTTTATCGATGTTCACACGCACTCGGAGGACATCTGCCTCATTCCGGCGGCGGAGAATTTCCTGCGCATGGGCGTCACGACCATCGTCACCGGCAACTGCGGCCATTCGCGCACCGATGTGGCGAAATTTTTCCAGGAGATCGAAGAATCCAAGGTCGCCCTCAATGTGGGCACGCTCATTGGCCATGGTTCCGTGCGCGAGCAGGGCATGGGCGGCAGCTTCATCCGGGCGCCGAATGCGGAGCAGCTCGCGATGATGAAAGGACTGGTCGATCAAGCCATGAAAGAAGGTGCCGTGGGCCTGAGCACCGGGTTGATCTACGTGCCCGGCTCTTTTGCCAAGACGGATGAGCTCATCGAACTGGCGAAAGTCGCCGCCGCGCATGACGGC
>DAORHS010000829.1:0-2375 GCA_035438165.1 Prosthecobacter sp. | reverse complement strand
ATCACGGGCGCATCTGGCGGATTGTGAGTGAGCAGAGGGCGGAGAGCGAAGGGCAAAGAGTTGGTTTGAACAAGATGACCGATGCAGAGCTGGTGAAAATGCTGGGGCATCCGAATGGCTGGCAGCGGAACACAGCGCAACGTTTGCTGGTGGAACGCGGCAACACGGAGGCGGTGCCGCTGCTGGAGAAGGTAATTCTAAAGTTGAATCCGCCCGCCATGCAGATGTTGCATGCGCTTTGGAGCCTTGATGGTCTGAAGGCCTTGAAAGAAAGACACCTCGCCATAGCCCTCCTTCATGAGGATGTGCGAGTGCGGGCAGCCGTGGCCCGCTTCAGCAAAGGACGGCTCTATTCCTTGTTGAACCAAGAGGAAGATCCTCAGGTGAAGCTCCATGCCGCGTTGGCGATCAGCGCGAAGGGGGATCCCAAGACGCTGCCGCTGCTGGCTGAGCATTTGACGCATCATGAGGATGATCTGAACCGCATCGCGGTGATGACGGGGGTGCATGGAGCGGAGACGGCGATGCTGGATCTCCTGCTGAAGCGTGAGGATTGGCAGAAGGAGTCCGCACATCGGCGTGAGACGCTGCGGCTGCTCGCCCAGCTCATCTGCATGGACGATCTGCATGGCAAGGTGGTGGCAAAAATTGAAGAAACTTCGGCCTGGCAGCGAGAGTCCCTGGTGGATGGCTTCCTGGCGACGCAGCCGAATGATCCACGGCAGATCAAGCCGGTGACGCTGAAGGAGAAGCCGAAGTTTCTCGATGAACTGGCCGCGAATCGTGAGATCGCCGCCCGCGAGCGGGTGCAACGGTTGCGCATGTGCCTGACGTGGCCGGGGGCAGAGAGCGCGGTGACTTCAAGCCGCAAGCAACCGCTGAGTGATGCGGCGCAGAAGCAGATCGAGCGTGGAGCGGCGGTGTATCAGACGGTATGCGGCCTTTGCCATCAGCCGACGGGCTACGGCATCCCCAACGTGGCACCGCCACTCGCGGAGAGCGCGTGGGCCACCGGTGAGCCGGAGCGGCTCATCCGCATCGCACTGCATGGCCTGTATGGCGAGATCGAGGTTAACAGGCAGAAGTGGAATCTCGCCATGCCCGGCCAGGGTGCGAACCCCGCGCTGGATGATGCGAAGCTGGCGGAGGTGCTCAGTTATGTGCGCAATGCCTGGGGCAATGAGGCGAGTGTCATCGAAGCCGCTCAAGTGGCGGCGGTGCGTGAGCAGACCAAGACGCGCAAGATGCCGTGGACGGCGGACACGCTGATGCAGGTGGATGTGAAAGGCGGCAACGCGATCCAGGCCGATGCGGATGGCGTTTTGCTGCTCCCTGCAAGTGCGGCGAAGACGTATGGGCAGAAGCTGGCCTACCGGCCTTCATTGAACGTGCTCGCTCCCTGGCGCATCGACACGGACATGGCGGAGTGGTTGATCCAGGTGCCGACGGACGGCGAATACGAGGTGCTCGTGACCTTGGCGGCAGATGAAGCGTCCGCAGGCGATGCTTATGTGGTCGAGACGGAGAACACGAGTGTGAAAGGCGTGGTGAAGGCCACAGGCGGGTATGAGACCTTCAAAGAGCAGCCAGCGGGCACGATCAAGCTCAAGGCAGGCGTGCAGTCGCTGCTGATGCGACCCGAGGGAGCGCTGAGGCAGGAACTGGCGGATGTGCGGGCGCTGCGTCTGCGGCGCAAGTAAGCCAGCAGGGAGAATACTCGCGCTCCCGTGTTGCCATCACCGGTTCTCCGGTCTATCTCGGCGCGTGGAAGATACCGACTACAAAGTCAAACTTGAGATTTTCGAAGGCCCTCTGGACCTCCTTTTGTACCTGATCAAAAAGGAGGAGATCGACATTTACAACGTGTCGCTGGAGCGCATCACGCGGCAGTACCTCGATTACATCGACACGTTCAAGGCGCTGAACATCGAACTGGCGAGCGAGTTCATCGTGATGGCGGCCAACCTGATGTACATCAAAAGCCGCGAACTGCTGCCGCAGGCGGTGCAGCCGCCGGAGGAGGATGCGGAAGAGAACGACCCGCGCTGGGAGCTGATCCGTCAGCTCGTCGAATACAAGAAGTTCAAGGAGGCCGCCCAGTTCCTCGGTGTGCAGGAGGTGAAGGGCGATGAATTGTTCGTCACGACCCCCGAACTGCCGGATTTGGAGGCCCCGGTGGCCAGCGTCGGCCAGGTGGGCATTTTTGACCTGATCCGCGCCTTTCAGCGCATCCTGAAGCGTTTTGAAAACACCAAGGGAGAGGGCGAGGTCCTCGATCACGGCGCGACCGAGCGCAAGCAGCTCGAGGACGTCGTGGCGAACCTCTACGCGGCGATCCGCGGCCTCCAGACTCCGCGCTCGCGCACCGCGATCCT
>DAORHS010000828.1:0-2379 GCA_035438165.1 Prosthecobacter sp. | reverse complement strand
CGGAGTTCGACATCTTCCACGGCGACACCCTGCTCAACGAGTGGGACATGATGCGTGAGCAGAACCCGGCCAAGAAGCCGAGCTTCGACGCCATCGTCGCCAATCCGCCGTTGATGAACGCCTCCGCGTCCACCCTTCGGGCTGCCTGTTGGCAGTCTGTCTCGCTCCGCTCGGCTCAGCTACCGCTGGGAGCCGACCGACGCGCTGGCCGACGACGTGCGCTTCAAAAGCCACGGTCTCGCCCCCAAGTCCGCCGCCGACTTCGCCTTCCTGCTGCACGGCTTCCACTACCTCAAAGACGAAGGCGTGATGGCGATCATCCTGCCGCATGGCGTGCTCTTCCGTGGTGGTGCCGAAGAACGCATCCGCACCAAGCTGCTCAAGGACAAGCGCATCGACACCGTCATCGGCCTGCCCGCCAATCTCTTCTACTCCACCGGCATCCCCGTCTGCATCCTCGTGCTCAAGAAGTGCAAGAAGCCCGACGACGTGCTCTTCATCAACGCCGCCGAGCACTTCGTGAAAGGAAAGCGCCAGAACCAACTGAGCGAGGAGAACATCACGAAGATCATCGACACCTATCAGAACCGCACGGAAGCGCCCCGATACTCCCGCCGCGTGGAGATGGCCGAGATCGAGAAGAACGACTTCAACCTGAACATCTCCCGCTACATCAGCACGGCGGTGGGCGAGGAAGAGATCGATCTGGAGGGGACGAATGCGAAGCTGGTGGAGATCGAGGGCGCGGTCCAGAAGGCAGCGGCGAAGCACAATGAGTTTTTGAAGGAGCTGGGGCTGCCGCTGCTGCCACAATAGATTCTCACAAGTTGTGACAGATGGCGTGTCGGGGAGGTGGCGAAGGTCTGCGGGCTCCTTCACGACCCGATGGCCGATCCGAGCCGAATTTGGGGAGGGGGAGGGGGAGGGGGAGAATGACGAATGACGAATGACGAATGACGAATGACGAATGTGGAATGACGAGACTGGGAGAGGAGGATGCGTCCTTCGCTAAAGCTTTCATCCTTCGCAGTTTGCTACGGAGAATGGAACGGAGCACACGGACGAGGGGACTTTGAGAATGCGGAATGATGACACGGTTCGGCGGGACTGAATCCCCAGGGTGCGGGCACGCAGCTTCTCCAGCAGGACGATCTTTACATCAAACGGCAGGGCGGAGAGCTTGGTGCGGCAGGCGCGTTTGCTTTCGATGAGGTGCGTTGATCCGCTCGCTCACGCGGCCAGTGCCGCCGTATGCCGCACGCAGAGGCGCTCATCCTGGCGGGGGGCTTCGATTTGGGATTCCCGCACGGTGACGACGGCGACGGTGTCTCCCACGGCATTGAAGACCTCCAGTTCGTAGCCGGGCTCCTGACCGGGGGCTGCCTCATAATGCTCGACCACGGTGGCGAGATCGCCTTGACGGAGGCCATGCGCAGGAATGTCCTCGGCAAGGATGACGCGGCTGAAGAGTTCGTGTTTCATGAGGAGGAAGGATAAAGGGTGACGAAACGGACCTCGCCCGTGGTGTGAAGTCTGGCCCAAATGGAGCGGACGCGCAACTGCCGGCCATTGGGGCCCGTGAGCTTGCCGTGGATGGCAAACTTTTCGGCGTATTCGCTGACTTCCACCGGCTCGGCATCCAGGCGAAGCAGGGTGCGGATGTCCTCGACCAAGCGCGAGGCGTGATGAGGCTCGTAACCGGCGAGACGGAGGAAGCCTGATTTGTCATCCACGTCCCGCCGGGCGAGCAGGTAGTGGGTGACCTTGCGTGGATCAATGAGGCTGTCCGCTGGGAGTTTCATGGGCTGCCGCGCAAGATGGAGGTGATCTGGCGCAGGTGGCCTCCCGGCAAGACCGGCGCGGTCGCATGATGGTCGAGGTAAATCACAGCGCAGAGTGGCGGAGGGCGTGGGAGATGGCAAGAGCCGGCGAAGGTCTGTGACTTGTTCGTTTCGCGGCTGCGCAGCACGACCCGATGGCCGATCCGAGCCGATTTTTTGAAAAGCTGAAATGGGAAAGCTGAAAAGCTAAAATACTGAGCCGAGGCGACTGGTGGAGCCGAGACAACCGGAACGAAGTGGAGATAGCCTGCCGCAGGCAGCCCGAAGGGTGAACGCAGTGAAGCAAACAATGCGCAGCATTGGGCGCAGCCCGAGATGAGCGTGAGGCGCGAACGAGTCAATAGGAGGATTTTGCTTCGCTCTTAACGCTTAACTCTCCGCTCCCGCCCTTCGCCCTTCGCTCTATGCCCAAGCATCGAGGACGAGTTCGAGTAGGAGGACGAGTAGGATTTCGCTGTGCTCTTGGCTCTACGCCCAAGCATCGAGGACGAGTAGGAGGACGAGTAGGAGGACGAGTAGGAGGACGAGTAGGAGGACG
>DAORHS010000827.1:0-2383 GCA_035438165.1 Prosthecobacter sp. | reverse complement strand
CCGCAACGAGCCGCCTGACCGCGACACTGACACGCGGCTCAGCCATGCACCGGACGCTGGATGTTCAGACTGCGCATCAGGCCCTCCAGTGTCATGCGCCGCAAGCGCGCCAGCTCCGTGGCCCAGCCAAGCCACTCGACCCGATGCTGCTCCAAAGCATCAGCCAGCGCCTCCACCCGCTGCTGCTGCTGAGCAGTCAGTCTGCCGGTGTCTCGCTTTTCAATCAGGCGGCGATATTCATCCCATGTCCCCGCTGGCAGGCCGGCTTCGATTTTCTTCTTGAGCCAGGCCTCGCGCTTTGACATCACCAGCGGATGCTTCTTCGCGCGCAAGGCGGCAATCTGCGGCATCAATTTCTCCAGCGATGCAAAGGAGAGCGCATCCAACTGGTTCAACACACTGCGGGCACTGGGTTTGGCAAGAGTCGCTGGCATGGGTGGAGGTTAGACCGTGTTTTCATTCATTCAACCTCCAGCCGCCCGCCCGCCATGCGCAGATGCACATGGCCGAGCGCCGCCGCCTCACTGCTGGAATGCGTCACGTGCAACACGGTGAGCGAATGATCCTGCTGCACCTTTTGCAGCAACGTCACCGCCTCCGCCCGCATGCTTTCATCCAGCGCCGAGAGTGGTTCATCCAGCAGCAGCAGCTTCGGCTGCGCAGCCAGCGCACGCGCCAACGCCACGCGCTGCTTTTCACCGCCGGAGAGCATGTCCGGCAGCCGGTCCAGCAGCGGGACGATGCCAAACTGCTCCGCCAGTCGGTTCACGCGCTGATCCAGCTCCTCGGGCGGCACACCGCGCAGTTTGGGCGCAAAGCCGATCTGCTCCCGCACGCGCAGTCCGGGAAACAGCGCCAGATCCTGCGGCACATAGCCGATGCCGCGCTCACGCGGTTCGAGGTTCGTCACATCCACGCCATCCAGCACCACGCGGCCCGAGGTCGGCGGGCGCAGACCGCAGAGGATCTCCAGCAGCGTTGTCTTGCCGCAGCCGGTCGATCCCATCAGCACCGCGTACGTGTTTGCCGGGATGGCCACCGTCACGTCCTCCAGAACCGTGCGGCCTGCGACCTTCCAGCAGAGTTGATCGAGTTGAATCATACTTTTTCCCCCGTTGCGCGCACCACCACCAGCACCGCCACGGCCAGCAGCACCATGAACAAACTCACCGCCACGGCGGCTTCGAGATTTCCCACGCTGAGTTCCAGCCACACCGTCGTCGGCAGCACCTCCGTCTTCATGCGCGTGGCCCCGGCAAAGACCAGGATCGGTCCGAACTCGCCCAAACTCCGCGCCCAGGCGATGCAAAACGCCGCCACCATCCCACGCCGTGCCGCCGGCAGCGCCACATGCCACAGCGCTTGAAATCGTGTGCAGCCCAGCGTCAGCGCCACATCCTCCGGCCGCGCCGAGAGATGCTGAAACGTCCCGCGCATCGTGCGGATCGCAAACGCTGCGGCCACCACGAACTGCGCCAGCACCACGCCGCTGACTTGATAGGTGAAGGGAATCCCCATCTCGATCACCTTGCCGATGCGAGTTTGGAAAAAGATCAGCAAACACAACCCCACCACCAGCGGCGGCAGGATGATCGGGATGTCCAGCGCCGCATCCAGCCAGGACTTCCCGCGAAACTCCCGCCGCGACATCAGGTACCCCACCGGCACCGCCAGCAGCACCGCAAAACCCGCCGCCAAGGAACAGGTGACGAGGCTCAACCACGTCGCATGCCGGATTTCGGGCGACATCAGCACCTTCAGCCACGACTCCGGCGTGCTGTACGACGCCGTCGCCCCCAGCAGCAGCGCCCAGAAGAGCAGATAGCCCGCCGTGATCAGGGCCAGGGCCAGCCAGCAGAGGTTGGAGCGGTTGAGGGTCATGCAGCAGAAACCGCCAAACTAAAAGCCCCCTTCCCACTGCACAACTTCAATAGCACTTCTTTCTCGTTCAACGCCGCAACTGCGCCTGTCCGGCGGCGCGGGCATGAAGGGTGCCGAATGGAGGCCGCGACCCGTCAGTCGTTTGGATTCGGAGCGGGGGATGTTCCAGACTTCGCAGGAGCGACGGGCTGCAAGCTCACGCCGTTGCTTGTCCTCTCAAGGTCGGGGTCGAAGGCGAACTCGAAGATGGCATCATCGAGCGTGTTGAGAATCCAGTCCTCAATGCGTTGAGGGTCATCAGACACGGCGGCCTCCAACCAGGCTCTGCCGTGGGCATCGTCCAGCATTTCAAAGTCCATCCTGAGCATGCCCTGCTGAGCGCCTTTCACAGGAGGCATGGCCGCGATGCGCTGCTCCAGCTTCACCTGCATCCCGGGTGAGTTTATCACGTTGATGAAGCGATTCATGAGCTTGTTGAGCTCGGGGCTGCGTTGCAGTTGCT
>DAORHS010000826.1:0-2383 GCA_035438165.1 Prosthecobacter sp. | reverse complement strand
GATGCCGTTGTCGAAGCACTCGAACGCCAGCGCCCGCTCTGGGAGCCCGGCACGCGCCAGGGCTATCATGCGCGCACCTTTGGTTTCCTGCTTGATGAAGTCGTGCGTCGTCTCACCGAGGCCGAGTCGCTTGGCGAGTACTTCCGCGAAGTCTTTGGCAGTCCGATGGCGCTCGACTTCTGGATTGGCCTGCCCAGCGCTCAGTGGGACCGTGTCTCGCCGGTTTATCCCGGCAAGATCAGCATCGCCAACAGCGACCAGCCCTTCATCAAGGCCTTCAACACCGGCGGAACGCTGACGCAGCGCACCTTCACCTCGCCCTTCGGCCTGAGCGCCGTCAGCGACTTCAATCAAAGTGAAATGTGGTCGCGTGGCTACGCCAGCATGGGCGGCGTGGGCAGCGCACAAGGGCTGGCGAAGTTTTACAGCATGCTCGCGCAGGGCGGTGTGTGGAATGGTGTGCAGGTCATTCCCGAGTCCGTTGTCCGTCACTTTGAAAGGACGCTCACGCAGGAGGACGATCTGGTGCTGCTCACCCCCATTGCTTTCTCCACGGGCATGATGCAGGACGCCTTGAATGAGGATCCTGAGTCCGACGGAGGCAAGCTGCGTTCGATGTTCGGCCCCAGTCTGCTCGCCTACGGGCATCCCGGCGCGGGCGGCAGCCTCGCCTTTGCGGATCCTGAAAACGGCATCTCCTTCGCCTACACCATGAACCAGATGGAAATCGGAGCCCTGCCCGGCGAGCGGGCGCTGGGACTGGTGCGTGCGCTCTACGGCGGCTGATCACTCCGTGATCTCGTGCTTCCCCTCGATGACGGCGATGTTCTTCCCGCCGCTACCGGTGATTCGATTGGCTTTCACCACATGCTTCTCGCCGAACAGCCGGATGCCGTCGCCCTTGCTGTCGCGAATCTCATTTTGAATCACCGAGTTGTTCAGCGTGCGTGAGTTGATCAGGATCCCGTTTTCCCGGCTGCGCTCGATCGCGTTGAGCGCGATGATGTTTCCCTGATCCACTGATTCCTTGTCGCGCGGGCCCGTGATGAGGATGCCTTTGTTGCAGCCGCTGATTTCATTGCTGGCGACGAGGCCCTTCTGGGAGCCGGCAAGCATCACAGCGGAATCGCAGCGGGTGAAATGATTGTGGGTGATCTGAATGCCGGAGGCGTTTTCGCCAAGCTCGATCGCACGGCTTGCGATGTCGCGAAACGAACAGGCAGCGATCTCCAGATTTTCGATGCCCGTCTTTGGAAACAGGATGGCAGAGAATTTCTGGTTCTGAAAGAAGCAGCGTCCAACGAGGATTTTGGCGAACTTGTTGGGGCTCTTGAGATCCGGATGATCCACAATGGCAGCCCAACCGCCGTCGAGCGTCAGCTTCTCGATGCGCACTTCCTCGCAGGTTCCGCTGATCAGCAACATCCCCTTGGCGTCCGGAGCCGCCCGCAGGATCGACTCCTCCGCATCCAGCCCGACGAGCCGCAGTTTCTTCGCGTCCTTCAGCATCAAGCCGCGCTCGATGACATGCACGCCCGGCGGAATGACGACCTCGCCGCCGCCCGCCTGGATCGCTTCATCAATGAAACGCTGGATCTCCGATTCCGGCAGCGCCTGCGCGGACTGGAGGGCGGTGACGAGCAGCAGGAGCAGGGCGGGGAGTTTCATGGCGTGGAAAAGACGATTCAATCGAGGCGAAACTCGCTTTTTTCGCCTTCTTTCGTTTCTTCAAGCGCCCCTCATGAAGTTCCTCTCCCGTCCCGGCTTCTACATCATCGCCCTGCTCATCGCCGCGATGCTGCTTCTCACCTCATGGATGAAGTGGAAGCTCGATTCGCTGCCAAAGCGTCCGCAGGCACAAGAAACGGCCCCTGCGGACGTTTCCAAACGACCATGAAGTCTCTCCTTGTTCTTCTCGCGCTGACGCTGACGGCCCACGCCCGTCAGCCGAACATTGTTTTCATCCTGGCTGATGATCTCGGTCCCGGCGATCTCGGCTGCTATGGCCAGAAGATCATCAAGACGCCGAACATCGACCGCATGGCGGCGGAGGGCATGAAGTTCACCCAGCACTACTCCGGCAACGCCGTCTGCGCTCCGTCACGTTGCGTGCTGATGACCGGCCTGCATCCCGGCCATGCCTTCATTCGCAACAACCGGCAGGCGGATGACGCCAAGGGCATCAAGGTCGTTGGCAAGCCTGAACGCGAAGGCCAGTTTCCGATTCCCTCCGAGACCGTCACGGTCGCCGAAGTCTTTAAATCCGCCGGTTACAGCACCGGTGGTTTCGGCAAGTGGGGGCTCGGGGGCCCGACTTCCAGCGGAGCGCCGTTGAAGCAGGGCTTCGACCGCTGGTTCGGCTACAACTGCCAGGGAGCTCGGA
>DAORHS010000825.1:0-2395 GCA_035438165.1 Prosthecobacter sp. | reverse complement strand
CGAAGGGCGGGAATGTCTATATCCTCGGCAAAGGGCGCACTTCGAATCCGGGGCAGGACGCGAACAATCAGAACTATGGGCTGCGCTTGTGGGACAGCGGCGGTTTCCTTCGCCCGAGTTTTCTCTTCCGCAGCCGCAAGGACGGCGATCATGCGGGCGACTGGCATCGCTGGACGACGACGGGCGGCATCGCGACGAGCAGCGGCTGGCATCATGTGGCGGTGACGTATGAGTTTGGCAAACCGGAGTCGATTCGCGGCTACATTGATGGAGAACTCGCGACCGGCGTTTGGGACATGGGAGGCGCGACGAAGCAGGCTCCGGTGGTGGACAATGACGAGGTCTGGCTCGGCACTTCGATGGGCAAAAAGGAGAGCGTGAGCTTCGATGGACTCATGGATGAAGTGCGGCTGTATCGTGGCATCTTGCCGGAGAAGACGATTGCGGCGCGTTATCCCGTGGAGCCGTACACGCCGATTCTGCCTGAGGGTGGTTTGCCGAAGGGCAATGTGCGCGTGGAGATTGTCGAAAACATTGGCAAGGCTGCGAAGTGGCCGCGCCAGTATCCGCAGCCAGCTGATGTATATGAGGAGGACGTGTTCGGCTTCTTCCAGATCGCGCAGAAATACACGGACACCGGCGTGCGTGCCGAGCGGAGCAATCCGTATCTGCTGCGTGCGATGGCGAGCATCGCGCTGCCTGTGGGCAAACAAGAGTTGCTCATGCGCGTGCGGGGTCAGGGTCGCCTGTGGATGGATGGCAAGGTGATCGCCGAAATCCTTTTCGGCCAGACCGGCGGCGGAGCACACAACGAAGTGGAGCATGCGGAAGCGGAGAAAAGCGGCCCTGCGTTGCGATTGCTCGGGCCTGGAGATCGCGAGACGCGCATCAGCATTGAGAGCGATGGCAAGCCGCACGACTATGTCTTTGAAATGATCGCCGGGAATGGTCGTGTGCGCACCACGCTGGGCGAGACGAGCCTCAGCCTGCGTCATGCGGATGGCATGCACACGCTGCTCACGCCGTCGGAAAAAGTCGTGCCGCTCACCGATGAGGGATGGGCCGACTTCCGCAAGGAACGACTCGCTTTCTACGCGGCGCATGATCAGAAGCAGCGGCAGAGCCTGCGGGCGAAACAAGATGCGTATTGGGCACAGCGCCACGAGCAGGCGCGTGAGGTCATTGCCAAGAAGAAGCCGCTCAAACAGGAGGGCATAGACACGCTCCTCGCCGCCTCATGGGCCAAGGCCAACACGGCAGGAAAACAAGCCGCCGGAGGCATTGATTTCGCGAAGCAGATCAAGCCGATCCTCGCGGAGAACTGCTTCCGCTGTCATGAAGAGAAGGCGAAGGGCGGCTTGCGTCTGAACACGCTCGAAGCTGCGCAGCAAGGCGGCGAATCGGGCAAACCAGCCATCGTTCCCGGCAAACCTGCGGAGAGCCAACTCATCAGCATGGTTCATCCTGACGCGGGCGATGAGATCATGCCACCGAAGGGTGATCCGCTCAGCGATGCACAGCGCAAACTGCTCACCGACTGGATCACGCAGGGCGCGAGTTTTGTCAGCGCGAGCCAGAAGATCGAACCGACCGCATTGACCGAAGACCTTGAGTTCCTGCGCCGCGTCACGCTCGATACCGTGGGCGTGGTGCCGAGCGCGGCGGAGATCGAGGCCTTCCTCGCCGAGGACTCGCCGCAGCGTCGCGAGCGTGCCGTGCACCGTCTGCTCAAGGACACGCGCTGGGCGGATCACTGGACGGCGTATTGGCAGGATGTGCTGGCGGAAAACCCAAACATCCTTAAGCCGAGCCTGAACAACTCCGGTCCCTTCCGCTTCTGGATTCACGAGGCGCTGAGTGACAATCTGCCGATGGATCGCTTCGTCACCGAACTCGTGCGCATGGAAGGCGGCGTGCTCGCGGGCGGTCCGGCGGGCTTCTCGATGGCGGCGGAAAACGATGTGCCGATGGCCGCAAAGGCGCACATCCTCAGCACCGCCTTCCTCGGCCAGGAGATGACCTGTGCGCGCTGCCACGACTCGCCGTATCATCAGTCCAAGCAGCGCGACCTCTTTGAGATGGCCGCCATGCTAAATCGCAAGGCGATCACACTGCCCGCGACTTCCTCGGTGCCGATGACGACCTTCGCCGGACGCAAACCGCTGATCCCGATCACGCTGAAACCCGGCGAGGTGATCGCACCCGCGTGGCCCTCGTTGTTTGAAAAGAAGCTGCTGCCCGCCGAGCAAAGCGCCGCCGCGCCGAAGAAGGACGACAGCCGCGAGCAGCTCGCCGCGCTCATCACCTCGCCAAAGAATGAGCGTTTCGCGCAGGTCATCGTGAACCGCATCTGGAAGCAACTCATGGGACGCGGCTTTGTGGAGCCGGTGGATGA